>JAYSZD010000745.1:0-3257 GCA_043738185.1 Hymenobacter sp.
GCCGACCAGCCCGACGGCCCCGAAACTGCCGCGCAGCTGCAAGCAGAGCAACGCCGCCGCCTCAGCCGCTCGTTTGCGGTGCCGAAGCAGGGGCGCGCCTTCTCGCTCGACACCCGCTACGGCCGGGTGCAGGTGAACACCTGGGGCAAGGCCGAAATCAAGGTAGAAGCCGAGCTGGTAGCCCGCGCCGAAACCGACGCCGGGGCCAGGCAGGTACTGGAGGCGCTGGGCGTGCAGTGGCTCGACTACGACGCCCGCACCGGTGGCGTGGCCGTGAGCACGCAGTTTGGCCCCGCCCTGCGCGGCCGGGCCGGCGGCTGCCGCTACGAGGTGAATTACACCGTGTGGCTGCCCCGAACCACGGCCCTGAGCGTTTACAATAATTTTGGTGAGGTGAACATTGCCAGCGCGCTGAGCGGCCCCACCGAGCTGGCTGTGGAGTACGGCGCCTTGCGCACCGGCCGCCTCGAAGGACCCCAAAACCTCGTGCGCATTGCTAACGGCAACTGCAGCATTGCCTACGCGGGCCAGGCCAGCATCGACGCCAGCTATGCCCGCCTGCGCCTGGACGAAGGCATTGACATTGGCCTGCGGAATAACAACTCTGATATCGACATTGGCACGGTGCAGGACCTGACCATTCACAGCAAGTATGGCGACGTGGCCCTGGGCACCGTGCGCAACCTGCGGGGCTCGTCGGGCTACACCCGCTTCACGGTCGACAAGCTCGACCAGGAACTGGACATGGCCCTGCGGTACTGCCCCGATTTTGTGGTGCGTGACATGGGACCCAACTTCCGTCAGATAAATCTGGATGGCGGTTTCAGTACTATCCGACTGGGTTTTGCCGAAGCCCCAAGCTTCCGTTTCGACGTGAGTACTGAGGAAGGACAGTTGCTGGTGGACCGGAAAATGGTCCGAGTGCTGTCGCAGGAAAACGGCCCTCGGACCAGTGACGTGCTGGGCACGTTTGGCGGTGCGCTGCCCGCTGCCAACGCTGCCAACGTCAACATCAAGGTGCGCTACGGCACGGTGCGGTTCAGTAAATAGGAGCTGGTGGCCGCGGCGGTTGCGTTTTCAGAGCGACTGCGCCCGGCCGTGCCCGTGCGGCAGTCGCTGGCTTACCTTGCGGCGTGTTTCGTCTCCTTCTGTTAGTGTGGCTGCCGCTGCTGGGCCTGTTTGTTGGGCCAGTGCAGGCCCAAACCCCGTCCGCCGTGCCCGTTGCTTCGTCATCGCCGCTAAAAACGTACGCCCTGCGTCTCAAACCTGGGGACGACCTGCGCCAGCAGCTGGCCGCTTTCGTGGAGGAACACCAGATGGTGGCGGGCGCCATGCTCACCTGCGTGGGCAGCCTCACGGTAGCTACGTTGCGGCTGGCCAACCAGGACGGTCCGAGTGTGTACCGGGGCCATTTTGAGATTGTATCGCTGGTGGGCACGCTCTCCACCAACGGTTCTCACCTGCACCTGGCGGTGGCCGATAGCACAGGCCGCACCATCGGTGGGCATTTGCTCGATGGCTGCTTGGTGTACACGACGGCCGAAATCGTACTGGGCGAATTGCCCGCATTGGAATTTCGACGCGAACCCGACCCTACTTTTGGGTACCGTGAGCTGGTTGTGGAAAAAGTGCAAGGCCACTTGCCAGCGCAATTGCCGGGGGGCTTGAAAAAAAGCAAGGCAAAGTCATCAAAATAAGACGAAATTGAGATAGAGATGGGCTGGCATTGCTTATTATTGTGATAGTGTAGGTAATTGAGTTCCTGTCTGAGACTTGGACAATACCTTCTCTTCTACCATCTCAATATGCTATGCTGATATTTTTACGGGGGGCTTCGCTAGTGCTGCTACTGGCTGTACCATTTGTAGGTGCGAGCCAGCAAAACCAGTCGGGTACTGCTCCCAAAATATGGCCCAAGCCGGGTCAGCTCATCACGGAAGGAATAGCCCTGCACGACAAGCAGGATTATGCTGGCGCTATTGTCAGGTACAGCGCCGTTACCCCCGGTGAATCTTCTTATGCCACGGCTCTGAGCGAACTCGCTTTGAGCTTGAATTCTGCTGGAAAGCACGAAGAAGCCGTGGCCGCCGCGCGCCGTGCGTTGGCTCTCAATCCATTTGAGCCTCAAACCTATAATACCCTGGCTGATGCACAGGAAGAGCTCAAGCAGATAGATGCTGCCTTGGCGACTTACCAGCAGGCCTTGCACTTGTTTCCATACAACCAGGGCCTGTATTACAACCAAGGAGTGACGCACTTGCGCCAGCTCCACACCGCGGAGGCCCTGACCAATCTGCAGCACAGCTTGGAACTGGCCCCAACGAAAGCTGGCACGCACCGCTTGCTGGGGCTTTTGGCAGCGCAGCAAGGCCATACTTCCCATGCCCTGGTAAGCTGGCTGGCCGCACTGGCATTGGCCGAAAACGGTACGGCTGTCAATGACGTGCTGATAGATGCCGAGCGGCTCTCGCAAGGCGTGGCGGTGGTGCCGGCTAATGAAAAAGCAAAGCCGGTGTCGGCCAACGGGGCGTTTGAAGAACTCGACCAGCTGCTGGAAAGCAAAGTGGCGTTGCAGGCCGCTTATGCTTCAAAGGTGAAGTTTCAGGCGGCCGTGGTAAAGCAGACCCAGTTGTTGGTGGAGAAGTTTCCGGTGGATGGCCCCGTCGACGACTTCTGGATTCGGGCGTATGGGCCGATGGTGGCGGCGCTGCGCAAAGACGATAACCTGACGGCCTTCACCTACCTGATTCTGCAATCAGCCGAAGACAAAAAAGCGGCCCAATGGGTGAAAGCCAATCAGAAAAAAGTGGATGCGATGCTGCAAGCCGTGATGCCGCCACTGGTGGATTTGCGCGCCCGGCAACAAGTGGTTGGCGGCACGCCCGGCCAGCGCGCCGCCGGCTGGTTCAACGACAGTGGCCCCGACGGCCTGGGGCCCGGCAACAACCAGAACGGTACGTTTACCCACACCGGGGAGTGGATTTCACTGACCTCCCAGGGAGCCGTTGACGGCATGGGGCGTTACAACACGCTTGGCCAGCGCGTGGGGCTGTGGAAAGAAGTGCGGCCCGACGGCACGCTGGCTAAAACCTATGCCTTCGATGACAAAGGGGAGCTTGAGGGTCTGTCCCACGAGTTCCACGCCAACGGCCAGCCGGCCTACGATGTCCCGTACCGTGCCGGCAAGGTGGAAGGCGTGGTTGTCGTTTACAACGAGTGCGGTACGCGCATGGGCTCCCGCACCTTCAAGGCCGGGG
>JAYSZD010000746.1:0-1333 GCA_043738185.1 Hymenobacter sp.
CTGGGCACCACGCACGTTGCCTACGATGCCACCCAGCCCGTGGGCACGGCTTTCGACGGCCTGCCGGACGTGCTGCACGGCGTGGCGTATTTCCCCGGCAGCATCAAGCTGCGGCCCTTCGAGCGCATTCCCACCGAGGATTTTCAGGCCGATTTCGACCTCAACGTGCTGGGCGCGGTGCGGGTGCTGCAAGCCACCATCAAGCGCCTGAAAAAGGCCGAGGGCGGAGCGTCAGTGGTGCTGTTCAGCACCGTGGCCGCCGATACGGGCATGAGCTTCCACACCAGCATTGCCACGGCCAAGGCCGCCGTAGAAGGCCTCACGCGGGCCCTGGCGGCCGAATTCGCACCCAGCGGCGTGCGGGTGAACTGCATTGCCCCCTCGCTCACCAACACGCCGCTGGCCGCCGCCCTGCTCAACACGCCCGAAAAGGTGGAAGCCGGCGGCAAGCGCCACCCCTTGCAGCGCATCGGCCAGCCCCAGGATTTGGCTTACACCGCCTCGTTCCTGCTCTCGGACCACAGCGCCTTCGTCACCGGGCAGGTGCTGGCCGTGGATGGCGGCATGGGGAAACTAAAGTAGCCGCCTTATGAAAATCTGTCTCTTCTGGCACCGGCGCGACCTGCGCCTCATCCCCTAACCCCTTCTCCTTAGGGAGAAGGGGGACTAGTTTTTAGTCTTAAACAAAGCTTGAAATCTAACATTAGAGCTAGGGCTAGTTCCCCTTCTCCCTTAGGAGAAGGGGTTAGGGGATGAGGCGCATGCGGAGAGGGGGCCAGGGGATGAGGTGACGCCAGAGCGAAATTTAAATAGCTACCAACATGAAAATCTGTCTCTTCTGGCACCGGCGCGACCTGCGCCTGCACGACAATGCCGGCCTGGCGGCGGCCCTGGCCAGCGGCCTGCCGGTGGTGCCGCTGTTCATTTACGACCAGGACATTCTGGAGCACCTGCCGGATAAGGCAGACGCGCGACTCACCTACATTTTTGATGAGGTGGAGCGTCTGGCCCAAGCCACCGACGCGGCGGGCGGCACATTCCTGGCGCGCTACGGCAAGCCGGTGGACGTATTGGCAGCGTTAATTCAGGAATTTGAGGTGGCCGCCGTGCACACCAACGAGGACTACGAGCCCTACGCCACCGCGCGCGACGCGGCCGTGGGCCAGCTCCTGCGGCAGCACGACGTGGACTTTCTGCTTTATAAGGACCAGGTCATCTTCGCCAAAGATGAGATTCTGACCAAATCAGGCACCGTACCCAAGGTGTTTGGGGCCTACCTGAAAGCCTACACCGCCAAGCTGACCGACGAAATGCTGCTGCCCTACGGCTCGGC
>JAYSZD010000747.1:0-3253 GCA_043738185.1 Hymenobacter sp.
CCGGGCCCGCGCAGTGGCTGCACGGGGCCGGCTGGGCGGCGCCCCGGCTCTTTGAGGCGCTGGCCTTCCACGGGCACCGCTTGTACCACCGCGCCGCCGACCGGCTCCTGTTCTGGGAGTCGGCCCCCGGCACGCTCGTGCTCCTGACCCGCCCCGAGCAGCTGGCCGCCCTGGCGCCCCCGCCCGTGTTGCCTGCCCCCGGGGGCGCCCAGACCTTGGCGCAGTTAGTGAATCAGTACATCCCCGACCACCCGACGTTTCGGTCCTTCAGCGGGGCCGCCCCCCCGCTGGAAACCGAGCCGCCGGCCGGGACATAAGCAAGATTATGTTAAATTAAGTTGCTTGACGAACCTAATTATGAGGCGAATAACTAGCTATCAGCAGCACGGAAGGCATTTGCCATGAACTCCTGCTCTTCACGGGATATCTGATAACGCGCAGCTACTGTGCACCACCCTCGAACTGCCGACATCACTTTGGCCATTACCAATTCGGCTTGCGGAGGGGCCAGCCGAAAGAAGGGCGCAACTTCCAGAGCCAGTTGCAAGTCCAGCGCATTCTCCGTTTCCGAAATATTAAGAGTTAGTCCCCGCCCGTAGGGCACTGGATTGAGGTCATATGCGGGGGAAAGGTGCCAGCCTTGCGCTGTAAGCAGGAACCCATGATTGCGCAAATGGTCATCGGTATTGGCCACGCAAATATTGAAAACGATGCGCCGCCACAGTTCTGTCAAGTCTTGCTCTACTTGGGAACCCTGTTGTATCAGAAAAGCAGCCAGTTCTAGATAGCTTGCGCCGTCCTGGTGGTCAGTGCCATCCTGATAGCCGAGTAGCGTCATCGCTGAAGCAAAGTGCACCCGCTCGCTGGCTACTGTCCGGTCAAAGCGCTCCGAAAGGTAGGTGTGGTGCCGACTGCCGAACCGCTGGGCATGCCCACTGGCCACTGTCAGGCCAGCTTGTTGCGCTAAGGTATTAACCACGGCCTCCCAGGCGCCCACATCGTGTGTATCCTGGCCACTGGGAAACTTGGCCATCCAGAGCCTGCCCTGCTCGTTCACCACGCTGGCCTTGGGCCGGGCACCGCCCAACGAAGAGCCAGGTGCCAGCAGCAACATCAGCCATTTCAGGTAGTCGGGGTCCTGCGCGGCATCAACGCGCTCCAGCTGCAGGCTGGCGTACTCCAGTTCGCGCAACGAGGTCCATGGGGGCGCGGCCATGGCCCGGTTATCGTTTAGAAACGGTCCGTCGGGGCTTAGCTTAAACCGTAGCCCACCCATCCGGTGCCCATCAAAAACACCCAGCAGGTAGTCGGATTCCAGAAGTTGCTCCGCCCGGCGCCCTTCCTGGCGGGCCAGGGCGGCTTCCCGTCGCCGCATAAGGAGCCTCCCCCATCGGTCTGGCGCCGAATCCAGGAATAATCCGAAATTGCTTTTTTCCTCTGCTAAATACTGCGGCCCGGTATACAGTTGCAATGCTGGGTCTAGTACTTGGGCAGGTGCGGTAGCTAGCCAACTGCTAGCGTAGGCAAATGAAAACACTTCTTGCCCCCGCACTGGCGTGGCCAGCAGCTCTCCCATTAACGCGGGTGCTGCTAATCCGTGCCAGTGGGCGTAAACGGCTATTCGCTTTCGGTCGATTGACTTTGCCATGAATCAACGGTCAGGGGATTGCTTAGGCGCGCGCTCTTTTACCAGCAAGTCCGCATCCTGCAGCTTCCGGCCCAGCACATCGTCTTCGGCCAGCCGCAAAACGGTTTTTTCTAACCCAAGCACAAATAGTACCTGCACATAGGCACCCATACTCACGCTCGCGCTTCCTTTCTCAATCGCCAGCAGCGTAGGTCTGCTAATGGCTGCTCGCTCCGCTACCCGAGCAGCACTTAGCTTCCGGCGCAGCCGCGCCAAGCGAATCTGCTCCCCTACCGTGGAAAGCTGCTTTTGAAGTTGGGGCAGTAAAACAATAGATTCTTTTGCCATCACAATACCCAATATACATTACAAATGTAGGGTTTATTGTCAATTTAATTTAACATTGTTGCACACAATATAGTAACAGGAAGCATCAATTCATACTTACCGACTGCATATACAACATGATGTTCTTTATGCATACAATATGCATAAAGAACATCATGTTGCATATGCAGTCGGTATTTCCGACATTTGACCCAGACCATTCCCGCGACTCATGCAAGTACTCACGATTGCCAACCGAAAGGGTGGCGTAGGCAAAACCACTTCGGCTTGGGCGATAGCGCATGCGCTAGCCAATCGGGGGTACCGTACACTCCTTGTGGACTGCGACCCGCAGCGTAATCTATCGCTTATCCTCCCACAGTTGCCAGTCGATAAGCATATCGGATTAGTCGCTAATGGCGAGGCTACCCTGGCGCAAGTCATGCAGCCCGTAGGGGCTCAATTGTGGCTGGTGCAGGCTACTGAAGCCATTGTGGCCGCTGAAAAGGTGCTTGGCACCCAGATGGACTACATCATGGTGTTGAAGAGCGCCCTAGATGGTCTTGAAGGGAAGATGGACTACGTAATTTTTGATACCAGTCCTTCACCGCATTCGCCACTCGCCGCCGCCGCGCTCACCGCCTCAACGGCCACCTTTATTCCCGTGCATCCGGAGTATCTCAGTTACGAAGGGCTTACTTCATTGCTCGATGTGGTAGCTCGGGTTAAGAAAAGTTTCAATCCCAGTTTACAAATCGGGGGCCTGTTCCTGACACGGTACTCATCCACCTACCGCAAGCGCCTGCACCACGAGTTTGTGGATATGCTGCGACAACACGACGTATTGGGCCCATTGCTCATGCAGACAACCATTCGGGAAAATGTAGCCTTGGCCGAAGCCCAGGTTAACCGCCAGAGTTTGCAAGAATACGCGCCTACTAGCAACGCCTTTGAGGACTATGAGAATTTAACTACCGAAATCCTAGAAAGATTAGCTGCATCAACCATATAGTATGCACCGTATGCATTAGTCACATGATGCATACAATACATATTATATGGATAGCACCTATTGATTAAACCCAAGTAGTTATAATTCAAATCGATGAAAAAGCCCTCTTCCAAATTTGGCCTCGCTGCTCTAGTATCACAGCCAGCTACAGCAATACATAAGGGTTCCGTTGACGACTTGCTGTTTGCGCCGGCGGCCACCTCTCCAGTGCCTGAGCCCCTGGTTACTGCCCCCAGCCCAGCATTGGCATCGAAAACTCGGTTTACCAATACGCTTCCGACTTCAAC
>JAYSZD010000748.1:0-3251 GCA_043738185.1 Hymenobacter sp.
TCGGCGGCCTGGGCTTTCACGGCTTCCTGGCGGCGGGCTTTCACGCGGTTCACGCTTTGCTCGGCCAGGTCGCGCACCATGCTTTCCACGTCGCGGCCCACGTAGCCGACTTCGGTGAATTTGCTGGCTTCCACTTTCACAAACGGGGCGTCGGCGAGGTGCGCGAGGCGGCGGGCAATTTCGGTTTTGCCCACACCCGTGGCCCCAATCATGAGGATGTTGTTGGGCACGATTTCGGCCTGCATGTCGGCGGGCGCGTGCAGGCGGCGCCAGCGGTTGCGCAGGGCAATGGCCACGTAGCGCTTGGCATCGTGCTGGCCGATGATGTATTTATCAAGCTCGGCCACGATTTGGGCCGGGGTCAGAAAGGTGTCGTTGAGCATGTAGGGAAATACGTAAAAGCTGAAAAAGAACTGTCATCCTGAGCGGAGCGAAGGACCTTACGACAGCGAAACGGCTTGCAGTGATTACAACCATTCTACGGTGATAAGGTCCTTCGCTTTGCTCAGGATGACAGTTCTTTTAAATGAGAATGAAATTTACTCCTTCTTCTTAAACAACGAATCGAGGTTGCGCGACAGCGTAAAGTACTCGCTGGACCCGGCGGCCTGCAGCACGGCGTGCGTGTAATCAATCTGAAAGCTGCTGATTTTGAGCATGACGCCGAAACTGAGGCCGGCGCTGCCGCTGGTGTTTTCGAGGCGTAGCTCGCGACGCTGGAGGTGGTTGTAGCCCACGCGCAGGTTCAGGTTTTTGCTGAGCACCAGGGCGGCGCTGGCCGTGAAGTGCCGGGCCAAGTTGTCGCCGAAGCTCTTTTTGGGCTTTTTCTCCACGTTGTTGCCGTCGAGCGGGCCGCGCTGGTTGGGGTCGAGGTACTGAATGTCCCACTGCTGCAAGTGGTGCGCGGTGAGGGAAATGCGCAGCGGCATGTGCTCGGGCTTGATGGTGGCACCCAGCTGCACATCGAGCGGCAGGGGGCCGCGGTCGGTACCAGGGTAGGGCGTGAACTGGAAGCCCAGGTTTTTGGCCGCCAGCCCCACCGTAAAGTCCTGCGTGGCGTGCTTGAACACCACGCCCACGTCGCCCACGCCGGCCACCGAGCGCTCGCCGGCAATGCTGGACACGGCCAGCTTGGTGGTGGCCCCAAACGTGAACTTGCCCTTGGTGTAAGAATCCGACACGCCCACGGTGTACTCGTTCACGCCGAAGGTGCCGAGGCTGTTGCCGGCCGCGTCGTAGCTCTCCAGGCTGCCGTAGTTGAGGTAGGTGATGCCCACGCCGAAGCGGCCGTACTTCTCGGTATTGAACACGTAGGCGCCGGTGCTTTGCTTGATATCGGCCACGTAGGCCACGTAGCTTAGGGCCAGGCGGCCGTCCATGTCCGCGTTCAGCAAGGCCGGATTGGCAAAAAGCATGGTGGGGTCGTCGTTGCGGGCCGAAACGTTGTGCCCGCCCAGAGCGGCTTGCTGGGCACCCACGGGCAGGTCGAGAAAGGGAAAGACCTTGCCGCCGCCCAGCTGCTGCGCAGCGGCTGGTTTCAACCCGGTCATTCCCACCAATACTAACAACCCGGCGTACCGGCCAGCGGAAAAGTGCTTCATGCTTCTAAGTTACGGGAGAAGGACAGCCCCTGCCCCCAGCTTGCAACGCATACAACGCTTCGGAAAGTACCTCCGAGCTTCGTTTTTCCGGCTCCGAACCGGTAAAAGGTAGTTCTGAGTGAGAAAAGACCTGCTCGGAGCTGGTTATTGGTCGTTCGGAACAACCAATAACCAGCTCCAAGCGAGATTCGACTGCTTCGGAACGCCTACCAAGTCGTTCCGAAGGAGCAATAACCCCTTCCGAACGAGTAAAAGGTAGCTCGGAACGACTTATTGGTCGTTCCGAGCTAGAAAAAACCCTTTTTACTGCACCTCCACGCTGGGACCGGGGGCGGGCACGGGCTCGTCGCGCACGGGCAGCTTCTGCGGGCGGGGCACCAGCTCGTCGAGCAGGGCCACGCGCAGCACGTCGTCCACGCGGTCGGCGTAGTGAATGGTGAGGCCCTTGAGGTATTCCTCCTGAATCTCATCAATATCCTTGCGGTTTTTGGGGCACAGAATGATGTCTTTCATGCCGGCGCGGCGGGCGGCCAGCAGCTTTTCCTTGATGCCGCCCACGGGCAGTACCTTGCCGCGCAGGGTGATTTCGCCGGTCATGGCCAGGCGCGGGCGCACCCGGCGCTGCGTGAAGGCCGAGGCCATGCTGGTGAAAATGGCGATACCCGCGCTGGGCCCGTCCTTGGGCACGGCGCCCTCGGGGAAGTGAATGTGCAGGTCGTACTGCTCGAACAGGCGGTAGTCGATGCCGATTTCATCGGCCCGCGAGCGCAGGTAGGACAAAGCCGTGATGGCCGATTCCTTCATCACATCGCCCAGCTGGCCGCTCAGCGTGAGCTTGCCCCGGCCCCGGCTCAACAGACTTTCCACAAAGAGAATGTCGCCGCCCACGCTGGTCCAGGCCAGGCCCGTCACCACGCCGGCGGTGTCGTTGTCTTGGTACTGGTCGCGGTCGAAAATAGCGGCACCGAGAATTTTACGGATTTCGGCGGGTTCCATCACGGCGGGCAGCGGCTCTTTGCCGGCCTTGCGGCGCGCCAGGTTGCGCGTCACGGCGGCCAGCTTGCGCTCCAGGCCGCGCACGCCGCTTTCGCGGGTGTAGTCGTCGGCTACGCGGTGCAGGGCAGCATCGGTGATTTTTACTTCGGCCTCGCCCAGGCCGTGGTCTTTCAGCTGCTTGGGCCAGAGGTGCTTGCGGGCAATCTGCACCTTCTCTTCCTGCGTGTAGCCGGTCAGGTCTATGATTTCCATCCGGTCGCGCAGGGCGGGCTGAATGGTGTCGAGCGAGTTGGCCGTGGCAATAAACAGCACCTTGCTCAGGTCGTACTCCACCTCCAGGTAGTTGTCGGTGAAGGTGGCGTTCTGTTCGGGGTCGAGCACCTCAAGCAGGGCCGAGCTGGGGTCGCCGCGGAAGTCGCTGCTCACCTTGTCAATCTCATCGAGAATAATGACGGGATTCGAGCTACCCGACTTTTTAATCTGGGCAATAATACGGCCGGGCATGGCCCCCACGTAGGTTTTGCGGTGCCCGCGAATCTCGGCTTCGTCGCGCACGCCGCCCAGGCTCATCCGAATGTACTTGCGGCCCATGGCGTTGGCAATGCTGCGGCCCAGGCTGGTTTTGCCCACGCCGGGCGGGCCGTAAAGGCACAG
>JAYSZD010000749.1:0-1328 GCA_043738185.1 Hymenobacter sp.
TAACGACGGAGAGGTAGGTAATGAAAATGACCATCAGCACCACGGCAATGGTATCGGCAAACGGGGCCAGTATGGGCACCCGGGCTACGAACCCTTGCAATTGGGTGGTGAGGCCGGCCCCGCTGAATACGCCCGTCAGGATGCTGATGAGGGTAATGCCAATCTGCACGGTGGACAGAAACCGGGTGGGCTCGCGGGCTAGCTCCAGGGCAGCCTGGGCCGTGCGGCTGCCTTGCTTGGCCTCGGCTTCGAGCTTGGACTTGCGCGAGGAAATCAAGGCGATTTCCGACATGGAAAACACCCCGTTGAGGATGACCAGCAGCAGGATAATGAGTAATTCCATCGAATGGGAGTAGCAGAAGAAATGAAATGAAAAACGGCCTTTTACGACCGGTATTCCTCGTTACGACGGGGCGAGGAATTACGCTAAGCAGATTCGGCGTCTTGCTGCTGCAGGAAAGCCCAATCCTCCGCCGAAAGCTGCTGCTGCATAAAAGCCGTGTACCCAACGTCGCGGCGTTCGAGCACATGGCATCGAAAAGCCCAGCTACTGTTTACGGCCGCGAAGCCGGCGGCGGTCATCGCCTGACGCATCCGGGGCGGCAAACCGGCCAGCCAGTGGTGAAAATCTGCTTCCGTGAGATGGCCCTCTGCTAGCTGGTGGTAGTGGTACGCCGCATTGCCCACGCTTAGTAGTTGCGCCTGCTCGGCGCGTTCCGTTTCCGGCAACTGCTACAACGCCTGCACCTGCTGCTCGTGCAGGTGCGGCAGGGGGTGACGGGGAACTAGTAAGTCGTCAAGGTTCATCACAGCACGAGATTCAATACAGGTTCGTAACGCAGAAAGGCCCAACGACCTACAGCAATGAAATCAGCGGCGTTACGGTACGGGGTTACTCAGCTTTGTTGAGTGGCGTTTTACGAGCGCTGGGCTCGGCCAGCTATTCGGCTTCGGCCGCGCCACGATTCACCGGTATTTGTTCCTCTTGGGGGTGGCAACGGGAAAAATTGTCGCAAATAGTGGGGTTTCTCTGGCTGATTGAGCTGCAAATGGCTCGTCAGTCTTGGTCTTCAAAGCAGGCCAAAGAGCGTGCTAACTGGTTCTCATGGCAGCAGGCTAAATTGCATCAGGTGGTGATTGAAGTGCTTGAAATGAAATACCTGCCATTGTCAAAAATTTAGAGTGCCGAACATGGGGTGCACTGCCGTGACGGTGGGCTGGTGGGCATAATAGACTTGTTCCCAAATAGTATTTTTGGGCATGCTTGATGTGAACACGATAACCGATGACCGGCAAATGCGCGCCTTGACGGGACTGGATATGGCCGC
>JAYSZD010000750.1:0-1328 GCA_043738185.1 Hymenobacter sp.
AGGATTCTGCGGTGCTGCCCGCGCCCGATACCGCCCATACCAAAGCCGTCTCGGCCCAGCGCGACACCCTGCGCACGGTGCGCGAACGACGTAATTTCAGCAACCCGCAGGGGCCGCCCGATACCTTCCAGCTGATATTCCGGGGCCCGTCGATGCTGGAAGGCACCGGCGAGTTCACCATTGCCAACGCCGAAGGCCAGGTCATATTCCGGGAAATGCTCACCGAGCCCGACCTCGAAGCCGCGCTGGTGTACGAGATAACGACGCCCACCGCCACCCGTGCCCAGCGCGAAGCGTTTGTGCGGCGGCGCATCGACCAATTCTTTCAGCCTTCGCAATTCCACTCTCCCGCTGTCGCCGCGGGGTCCGCTTTGCCAACTGACCTTGAGAAGCTGGACCGCGCCGCCTGGAACAACCTCAAGCAGCGCCCCGACGCCATTCGGTTTGATTATTTGAAAGGTAAGGAAGACAGGCAACAGATTGCATGGTCGCCACTGAAGAAAGAGGTTATTCGGGTGCGGTAAATCACCGGCCTATTGCGCGCCGTTCTCCCGTAGCAGCTGCTCCAGGCCTTGCCGCACCAACTCGTAGGGCTGGTAGCCGCGGGCCAGCACATAGCCCTGCTCCCCCAGCCGCACCACACTGGTGGGGAAGCCCTGCACCCCAATGCGGGCCACGGCGGCAAATTCCTGCTGCGTCGCCCTGGCCGTTTCGAGGGCTGCAAACCGGCGGTGGAAATCCGCAGTGTCAACCCCGAATGGCGCCAGCAGCGCGTTGTAGGTAGCCGGGTCGTTCAAATCCATTCCGTCCCGGAACAGGGCCAGCTGCACGGCGTGCGCAAAAGCCACGGCGCGGGCGGGGTCTTGCGTAATCTGACGAAAAGCGACAATGGCCCGGCTCGGTGGCTCCGAGTCGTACACGTAAATTCCGGTTTCGGCCAAGGCGGTGAAAGCGGTGCCTACTGCCACGCCCGTGGCTTTTTGCACATCGGCCAGCTCCTTTTTGAGGTCGCGCCATGCTTCCGCGATGGGCGCGGCCTGCGCGCCGGTCAGCATGCCGCCACACAGCACCGATACATCGAGGCGGCCAGCGAAATCGGCTTGCACACGGCTGATAACGGGGCTCATGCTGTAGCACCAGCCACAAAGCGGGTCATGGATGTAGAGCAGTTCGGGCAAGGAAACGGGGGCCATTGGCAATGTTATTGGGGTCGCAAATTTAATAGGTTTGTCTCCGTGAGATTTATATCCTATCAAGCACGAAAAAGCCCGCTGCAGAATTGCAACGGGCTTTTTGTTTGTAAAAAAATCGGAATTAACCGTTCATCG
>JAYSZD010000751.1:0-8372 GCA_043738185.1 Hymenobacter sp.
CCCCGGGTCAGCGGCCGGCGCACTCAGCTGCTCAACGACGTGCGCGCCGACTTTCCACACGGCCTGACCCAGCAGGTTGCCGGCCGCCAGCACGGCCAGCGTGTGGGCGTCAAACGGCAAGGACGCCACGGGCCCCGGGGAGGGGAGCAGGGGGGCCGGGGCTGCGGCCGGGGCTGCGGCCGGGGCTGCGGCCAGGGCTGCGGCCTGCTGCCGGGCTTTTCGAACTTGGCATGCCCGCGTGTTGCAGGAGGTGGTGCAGTAGATCCGGGATTTGTGCGACGCCTCAAAGGGCGCGCGGCAGTGCGCGCAGATACGGGCCGTGATGGGGCGTTTGTGGTAAGCCATGGCAACAGGAAGAAAAGACGATTCTCAATTAACTTTAATTAAAGTTAATTGAGAATTAACGCACCGGGGTCGTATTTGTGCGCTACCAGGACCTGGTTCGGTGGGGGGAACCGACGAAATCCGAGCGCCGGGCACCGGTTCCACCATCGGCCTTGGTTGAAAGGGTGGTACAGCAGTTAAACGAGGCACTGCCAAAGGGGGCAGCTACCTGCCAAAATCCTGCATTCAGAGGCTATTAGGCGTGTTTGTTCCGGCAAACCTCCCTTTTCCTTCTCCTTAACCCGTTTTACGGTGGGCAGGTGACCATAGGATAAGATTGCTTCTCCGACACGATCCGGCTCCAACGGGAAGGGCAGGACCGCCCCGGCGAGCACGGCCTGGGACCGGCGCGCGGCCCAACCGCCGCGTTTCCACCCCGGCCGGGTGCTCCCGCGGTTTCTATTTCCCCCGGTTTCCCAGTATTTCCCAGTGTTTCCCAGTCGATTCCAACAGCCCAAACCCATCCATGGCGCTTATAGACTAATGATAAATAATTAATTATCAATAGTATGTATGGTGTGCCAACTCGTGTGGCGCTCGGCTCCGACGCGGGTGGGAAAGTGGGAAACTGGGAAATAGAAAAAGAGGGGGTTCAGGGCGCGGATTACACCAAAAAGGGGTGAAAAAAAGCGAAATATCGGTAACTAATTGAAATTAAAATAGTTGTGATGCCGACGAAAGGCCGTTGCGGTTTTCGTGCGCACCCGACTCTGCCATCAAGCCGTGGGGTTGCCCCACGCGCAAGGCCCCTGGCGAGGAGAACTGGCGCCGTATGGAAAGTAGAAAAGAGCGGATACCGGCCAACAATGGACCTGTATCCGGCTATGAACCAGGATTTTGGTTCAAATAGGTGCTTTTTGCTCCTTTTTTCAGCAACGGCGCGCGTGGAAAAGGCCAATTTCGTGTTTCCCAGTTTCCCACTTTCCCAGTGGCTCGTAATGAGCACGTTGTGTGAGGAAGTGGGAAACGTGGTTGCTTGGGGCCGAAGCAATCGCTTCCGACACACCCAATCGAGCGTGGCTGTTGCAGAAGTCACCGTTGGTCCTCCCCAAGTAGTTTAACGAGCTCGCAACGACCCGAAAACACCGTATTGCGAACGTTTTTAGCGTATGGGGTGACCGCTTAGGCAATTTTCAGGTCATTAGCTGGGTTCTGCAACAGCCACGACCGTTTTCCTGAACTAGGTTTATAACAGGCAAGCGGAAGTAGATTTACTACGCACTTTCTACCAAAATATACGCGGATGGGTCAAACCGCCACTCTTCTTTGCTTGGACGAGGCCGGCTTCTGGCAAGTAGCCGCCCACCCGGAGTCGGTAGAGGCTCATCAGCTGGCATTGGCCACGGAATCGTTTAACAAAACGTTTATGGGCCTGCAATTCGTCCTCGCAAAAGGGCAGCCGACGGAGCAGGCGGACTTGGTTGGGCAGTTGTTCGAACCCCTGACCCATGTGGGGCAGGAAATCGATTACGAACACATCGATTGGGAGAACCTGTCGGAGGACGTGCCGTTGGAAGGGACGGCCGTGTATTACCACGACCCGGCGACGGTGCAGGCGCTGGCGGCCTTCTTGGCTACGGTCATCGATGATGCCTTTCGCCATGCGTTCGACCCGGACGAGTTGAATCGCGAAGGAATTTACCCCGGCGACGTGTGGAATCGGGAGGTAGACGAGAACATCGGCTACAACGTGCGGCACCTACTGGAGGAACTGCACCACCTGCAGCACTTCTTCGCCCAGACCAGTGCTGGGAAGCACTACTGCATCTGTTACGTAGGGTGAATCTTCCAAAACGCTCCTTTATCTGAACCGCTACCTGGGGGCCCTGCAAACCTGCGCTACGGTTCAGATTGAGTTCAGTAAACTGGTTCAATTAGCTAAGTACAGAAAACTGTACCTTGGGCTGAGTTTCCTGTACCGTATTTATGAAGATAGGCTACGTCCGCGTGTCGACCCGCGACCAGAATTTAGAGCTGCAACTCGATGCCTTGACCCGGGCCGGCTGCGACGTGATTTACCAGGAGAAAGCCTCCGGCGCGCTGGCCACGCGCGTCGAGCTGGAGAAGTTGCTGCTCACCCTGCGCCAAGGTGACACCCTGTACATCTATAAGCTGGACCGTTTGGGCCGCTCGCTCAAGCACCTGCTTGACCTGGTGGCCGACCTGCAGCGCCGGGGCAGGGCTTACGCATCAAATTTAAGGAGCCGTTGCCCGGCCGTTTTGGCGGGCGCAGGTTAGGAGTTGGGTCATATAGGTATCGTTCCAGCCCGCGTTTCGTCGTCGGGCCCGCAGACTGCCGGGCTGGTGTTTTCCTTGCTGTAAAAGGTTGAAAGCCAGCTTGCGTAAAACAGCAAAGTTGCGGGTCGCTACTCGGTCGCGACTGCGGGCCTCATCCTCGCGAAAGACGACATCCAGCACCCAATGCAGGCTGTTTTCGATGGCCCAATGGCGGCGAATGGCTTGGATGAGCACAGCAGGGGCATCGGGACAACTGGTTAGGTAGTAGCGCCACTCCACGTGCGTGCCTGGCTGGTGCTGCACCTGCCGGATGGTTTCGACCGCGATGACGGCTCGCAAGCCGGGCCAGGTGCGCAACGCCGCTACCTCGTCGCCCAGCGGCAGCACCCAGGCCCGGCGGCGTACCCAACGGCCGTGGCGGCGGTCAACGGCATCGTAGTCAGCGGGGTACTCGGCCCAGCGCTCGACGCAACTCCGCTGACAATAGGTTTTGACGGCCCGGTAATAGTGTCCTTGGTTGCCTTTGAGGGCAAAAATATAATCCGCCTGCTGGGCAAGTAGTTGCTGGGCAATGGCCCGCTGGCAACCCAGCGCATCGACCGTAACAATCGTATTGGCAAGCTGCAGACCACTGATTAACACGGGAATAGCAGCTAATTCCTGCTCTTTGCCTAGCACGCCTACTTGCCCCAGGCTCAGGCCTTGCGCGGTGGAAAACGCGCTGACGACGTGCAGCGGGCCCTGGGCTCGTCCCCGGTCAAAGGAGCGGCGTACCGTCTTGCCGTCGATGGCCACGACCTCGCGGGGCAGGGGTGGGGCGGTGGTGGCCATCCACTGGCGAAAGCCCTGTTCGAGCAGCTGCGGGTCGAGCAGGGAGAACACGCGCCGAAACGTGTCGTGCGAAGGAATGCCGTTGGGCAACTCCAGAAACGTGGCCAGCCACGCCTGCTTCAACTGGCCGTAGTGGGCGATGTCCACCCACGTTTCGGCTCCGGCCACGACGGCACAGATAGCCAAAACGAGCATATCGCGCAGTCGGTGTCGGGTGCGCCCCGCGCAACGCGGGTCTGGAAGGGTGGCGAAAGCAGTAAGGAGTTGGCTGAACATGAAGAACTTGACAATGTCTAAAAAGACAAAGGTCAGCCCTCAATATGTCGCCCTATTTTTGATGCGTAAGCCCTGAGCGCCGGGGCGTGGACCTGGTGTCGCTGACCGACGCCATCAACACGGCCTCGGCCGAGGGCCGGTTGGTGTTCAACCTGTTCGCCTCGCTGGCCGAGTTCGAACGCGAGCTAATCCGCGAGCGCACCGGCGCCGGGCTGGCTGCGGCTCGCGCCCGGGGCCGCATCGGCGGGCGAAAACCGGGGCTCTCACCCGAAGCCGAGCGCACCGCCATCGTCGCCGCGACGCTCTACCAAGAACAACAGCTGAGCGTTCGTGACATCGCCGCGAGCCTGCGCATTTCCAAGGTCACCTTGTACAAGTACCTGCGCTTACGGGGCGTGCCGGTGTACACCAGCCGCCCGCAGGTGAAAAAGTCCGTGCCCCGCCGAAATGCCTAATGAGGGAATTAAGCAAAAGGCTGCTTCCCGACCCGGGCCGCGGTTTACCTTTGAAACACCCGATGCTCGGGCGTACCCGTTTATTCCAGCACTTTGAACAGGCCACCACGCACGCTCTTTTTTCTGACCCTCGGGCTGGTGGGCGGGATGCTGTGCTCCACTGCCGTCAGTGCCCAA
Source organism: Hymenobacter sp. (assembly GCA_043738185.1). GTDB lineage: Bacteria > Bacteroidota > Bacteroidia > Cytophagales > Hymenobacteraceae > Hymenobacter. The sequence goes on from JAYSZD010000751.1 coordinate 4,362, forward strand.
AGCCGGGCCGGGGTCGTCGCCCGGCCCCGGGCCAACGCCGTGGCGGTGCCCGCGACGGGGGCCGTGACGGCCCGCTTTGCCCGCGCCCTGCCGTACGCGGCAGCCGGTGGCCTGCAGGTGTTCAGCGCCCAACGAGGGGGGCGGCGCACGCAGGGCCCCACTGCGGCCGTGGTGCAAGGCACCACCCTGCGCTGGGCCCCCGCGGCGTACCCCTTTCAACCCGGTGAAACGGTGCAGTACACCGTGGCGCCGGTGGCCGGTCCCGGAGCCCCGTGGGTCGGGCAGTTCACGGTCGCCGTGGGCCGGCCTTCCTCCGGCGCCTTTCGGCCGGGTGCCTCCGTGCAACTCGACGCCTACGGCCCGACCGTGGACGCCGCGGTGGGCGACCTCAACGGCGACGGCTGGCTCGACCTGGTCACCGTCAACCCCGGCCTGAACACGCGGTTTCCCGGCGCGGTAGAGGTGCGGCTCAACACGGGGCGGGGCGCGTTCCGCAATGCCCCGGACGTGGAACCCGGCCTGGACGTGCGGGCGGTGGTGCTGGCCGACGTGGACGGCGACGGCGACCTGGACCTGCTGCTGGCCAACGCGGACGACAACGCGGTGCAAACCTGCCTCAACGACGGCAAGGGCCGCTTTCGCACGCGTGCCACGACGCGGGTCGGCGCAAGCCCCGCCAGCGTGGCCGTGGGAGACGTCGACGGGGACGGCGATTTGGACGTGGTGACGGCCAACTACTACGATTCCACCCTGAGCGTGCGCCGCAACGACGGCCGGGGCGTTTTTAGCCGCCGGCCGGGCGCGGAAGTGCGGGTCGGCAAGTGGCCCTACTGCGTGGTCTTGGCCGACGTGGACAACGACGGCGACCTGGACCTGCTGGCCGCCCACGGCGACAGCGCCAATGCCGTGAGCGTGCGCCGCAACGACGGGGCCGGACACTTCGGCGGCCGCCAGGAAGCGCGGGTGGGCCGGGCTTCCGGGGTAAACGGGAGCGCCCCGCACGGGCTGGTGGCGGGCGACGTGGACGGGGACGGGGACGCGGACCTGCTGCTGGCCCTGGCCGGACGTGCGGCCGTGGGCGTGTGCCGCAACGACGGGAAGGGCGGGTACGGCCCGGCCCAGGAGGTGGGGGTCGGGCCCGGCTGGCGGGAGCGCGACGACCAATTCGACGTGGCCTTAGGCGACCTCGACGGCGACGGCGACCTGGACCTGCTGGCGCTTAACCAAGACACGGCCGGCACGGTGAGCGTGCACCGCAACGACGGCCGGGGCGGGTTTGCCAGCCCGCAGGTGGTGTGCCAGGGGGCCAGCGGTCCCGTGACGCTGGGCGACCTCGACGGGGACGGGGACCTGGACCTGGTGCTGCTGAAGGGGCGTGGTGTAACCGTCGCCTCCGTACAGCTCAACGACGGCACCCAGCCACGCCGTCCTCCGCTGGTTCCCCCATTGCGTAGCCCGGCCATTATTCCAGCAAAAAGCCGAAAATGAGGTTCACAATAACAGCGGTGCCTTAACCGCGCTCCGTTCAAAGTAAGGAGTGTATTGTTAGCTGACTATGGCACCTTATTTCATCACTAAATTTACGTTTGCCCGAATCGCTCTAGCCCCTGTCTATTCCGTCCCGAAAGTATCGTTGCCAATGTCCCTTCAATCCGTTGTCGTCTACCAGAAACCAGGAGGCCTGCTTTTGCAAGCCAATGCCCGTACGGTGCAGGGCCTGTTGGTGGTGGACCTGGAGACCCCCGTGCAGCAATTCCCTCTCTCTGGGGAGGCGGTTGAGTTGGGTAATGCCTTGCGGCACTTAGTGCTTCACGCCCGAACCGCCGTGGCCCACCCCACCGACTGGAAGCAACTGGAACAGCAATGGCTTGGGCACTTGGGCGCGCGTTCAGCGCGGGCCTTCTTCAAAGAGTGTAAAGTCTGCACGGTCAGCCACTCCGAGGGCCAGTTTCGGTTATGGGCGACAAAAACCAATGGGGTTGGGTCCTCCGATAACATTGGGGAGCCGCTGGTAGTGGCCGAAGAAGATGCGGGTGCCATTGGCCAGGGCGTGTTGCGAATGCTGGAGCTGTCGCAACGGGGCTAATTCAGTGGGTTCAACCGCACAATCGCCCGCACTTTGCTACCGTGAGGCGGTTTATTTTAACGGTCGTACCCGTAGGCAGAACCGTTTGGTAGCCGTTTATAAGCATTTCTAAACGTTTGCCCGAACGGTTGGCGCGGGCGTATTCTCCCCCCGTTTGCCGGAGAATACGCCCGCCGGTTCGGGAGAATACGCCCAGCCGCGCGGGGTGTATTCTCCCACCTGGGCCGGGCGCGCGAACGCCTGTTGGTGCGCGGTACTGGTCAGGTAAACGGGGCTTATTGGCGTAGGCGATGCTTTGGTGGGCCGACGCGGTGCCATCGAACACGTTAACGCGAGTCGTCACACCTAGTGGTGGGGTGAGGTCGCGGGTAAAAATCGGATGATCTGGGGCACATTCTACTGATAAGCAAGTCATTATGATACGTAAAAACCAGCGAATTGCACGTTGCGATATGTGATTAATGCGTTGATGGACAGTCTGCTCCGGCCATTGATTCGTGTTTGCTTCCCGTCGGTGACGCGCGGGAATATTGCAGATTAGTGATTAATCGCCTTGTAATGAGGGGTTTGTGGAGGTGAGACTCGTTCCCGCCGCGGAACCAGCAGACGTGCAAAAATGCTCATAATCCCTTGATAAACAATTATTTGCCGCGTTACGGCCCGCCGGTGCCGTTCTGCTACGGTCGTTACACCCTCGCTTGCCGCGTTAACTAGCTGATTATAAGCGGCGCCAGCGGGGTGCAACGGGCGCCGTTTGCCTTCGGAACGGGGCTTCCGTGACCCGTTGGGACGGCGGAATGGGTGGCGTACCACGGGTTTCACCTTCATAACGCGCAATTAGTCAGGCGGTTGTGCGCTAAATTGCATACGTCAGCCGTACGTTCGTTTTTGTGTAAATAACGCGTGAATACCTTGTTAACCAGCGACTTGTGAAGGTGAAACCCGACAGATTGACACGCCGCGGAAAGACCGCCTGTTCCGGCAGGAGGGCTGCAAATTGCTGGCCGTCATCTCGTTGTGCTCATTTTTGCACCATTGCGGTTCGTCGCAGCGAAGGTGAATCCCACCTCTACAACTACCTTATTACAAAGTCATTAGGTACTACTTTTGCACGATTTCCGCGCGCCTTCCCCCGCGGCCCCCAGCCGCTTAAACCGCGTGATGGCCCGCGGGTTCCGGGTGTTTGCACCCGGCGCTTTCCGCTTTCCTGGTGCTGGCGCATCGGGTCGTGTGCAACGCGGGGGCTCGTGCGCACCCCCTGTCTACCTCGTTAAGCCACTGGTTACCAAGTAATGCCCCCGGTTTTGGGCGGTTGATAGGAGTGATAATGACCTGACTATCAACAAGTGCCCCAAATTTGTGGGGCACCGGTGTGAGCGCAACATCTTGATTATCAACAAGTGCCCCTGATTTGGGGCGTTGGGACGGTTGCATGCGAATGCATCGACCGTTTGCGCGCCCAAAAACGAGGGCACTCCTTGAAAGATAGGGCCTTAAACATGTTGACAAGCGCCCCATTTTCGGTACGCTTGTTGATAATCAGATGTTTAGCATTAATATCAACCGCCCAAAAACGGGGGCACTACTTGATAACCAGTGCGTTAATAAGGTGCAATTCCGGAAAAACAGTCCAATACTCCTGGACAAATGCATGCAGTAGTTGCCTAGTGTAAGGGTGTAAACAAATGATTATAATTTAATTAGTGCATAAAATGGCGCATGCGTAGGCCGTGTACGACGTAAAATTGCATCATTCAATGGATGCTATGATAGTCCGTAAGTATCTGACTATTAGGGCAAAACGAATGAAAAAATACGCTATTTTTTCATTCGTTTTGCCCCACCGGTACTTCCTTCGGGTCGTGCCCAGAAAACAGCGTTCGGAAAACCTCTCTGCCAAAGGCCCCGATAACACGCGTTTTCGG
>JAYSZD010000752.1:0-8369 GCA_043738185.1 Hymenobacter sp.
TGCGACTCAGCTGCTGGGGCCGTTGTCTACCTTAGATTCGATGGCAGCCTGCACGGTGCTGTTCACAGCCGAAAGAATGTTGTAGCCCGTGGCGGACTCAATGGCGTCTACAGTGGTCCGGTAAGAACCCCAGCTGCTGCTCACGGCCGTAGTGTTGGGCGTGTTGATGGCGATGACGCGGGTGCTGGTAGTAACGCGGCTGGCATCGGAAGAGCCTTCCGGCAGCACTACAATTACTTTCCAGCAGCGGGCCGGCACGGTAATTTTGCCGCCGGCAATGGTGGTCGCGTAGCCGTTGACGCCGGTGCCACCCTTGCCGTAGCTGCCGCAGATGATATAAAGTTCGTTGCCCTGGCTCACCAGCTTGCGGCAATAATTTTCCAGGTTGGCCCAGGTTTGCTGGTTGTTGTTAGCAGCCTGCGGCATCATATTGGTCATCAAAAAGGTAGCCGAGTTGTCGGCCACCGAGCCGGTGCGGTCGGCGCTGGGGCAGTTGTGGCCACGGTCGAAGCCCGAGCCGGTGTAGCTGCTGCTCGTGGCCCGGAACCAGCCCGAGGGCAGGGTAGCGTCGGAAGCAAAATTGTCCTGCCGGCCGGTGCTGCCCAGCCAGGCGCTGCTCAGGTGCCAGCTCACCCAGTTAGGCATACCCCGGTCGCGGTGGTAGGAAAGGGTAAACTGGGACTTGGTCATCAGGTAGTTCCAGTAGTTCGTAGCGCTGGCCACGGCTCCACTCGGATTCCCCATCGCCAGATTGGTGTCGCGGGTGGCATCCTGGGAAACCACTGCGGCCACGGGCGCGGCGGGTGTCGGTTCCTCTTTCGAGCAGGCGGTGGCCAGAACCGTTAGCAACGCAAAGCTGCTTAATCGTCGGAAAAAAATCCTCATAGAACGACTAAAAAAAGATGGGGTAGGTTTGAAATGCGAGCGTAAAATTGCTGCTTCAACGCCGCTTAACTGCCATCAATCCGGTTATCATAGTATTACCACTTCAAGTAACCAAGTCATACACCAGTTCTTGAATGAGCATTAAACAGCCCAACACCAAGCAGTTACCTACCTGATGTTGGGCTGTTTCAGCTTTGGACACTTGTTATTTAAGTCCTATTATTTCAGTGTCGATTCTTATCAAACCAATTCTGTAGCTATGCACATCACAACCTGCACAATACCCTGCTTAGCAATAAACAAGCTTACCGCTTGACACAGGTGACTTATTGCTCAACCGTTTGTCGGAATATGCTTCCGCAGCAGTTGGCGCAGCTGCGGGGGCTTACCGACCGCTCACCACCAGGCGCTGGGTGGCCACGCGCTGGCCGGCCGCATCAAGGAGCACTACGTGGTAGAGGCCGGGCGCGAGCGCAGGCAATGCCAGGCTGGCCGCCGCCCCGCTCACCGGCAGCTGGCTTACTAGCTGGCCCAGCTGCGAGTACGTCTGCACGGTGCCGCCGGCGGGGAGGTCGGTAAGTTGCACCATCACGGCTTTCGCGTCGGAAGTCGGGTTGGGATACACCGACAGCTGCGGCGTGGCGGCCTGGAGCTTGCCCACGGTTACGGCCACCACCGGTGAATAAGCTTGTTGGCCGTCCACGTCAACCTGGCGCAGGCGGTAGTACAAAATGGCGGCGCCCTGTGCGCCGGCTTCTGCGTCGCGGAGCTTATAGGCCTGAAGGCTGCTGCTGTTGCCCGCCGATTGCACCTGGCCAATGGCCTGGAAGGCGGCATCGCGGCCCGTAGACCGCTCCACCACGAAGTGGCTGCTGTTGCTTTCCGAAGCAGTAGCCCAGTTGAGGTCGGTGGCGCCATTGGCCCACTTGCCGGTGAAGGCGGTGAGCTCCACGGGCAGCGGCGCCACAATATTGGGCAGGCCGCCGGCCCGGTCATCGGCAAAGGCGTAGGCCACGGTGATGCTAGTGAAAGCCGCCACCAATCCGCCTACGGTAATTGAGACGGCAGAAAAATCCTGGGTGGTGAGGAAGTAAAGCTCCTGGCGGCCATCGGGCAGCAGGGTTACGGAGAGTAACGCGCTGCCCGAAGCGCTTTCCAGAATCTGGTTGCCGGAATAAGTGGTGACCGTAATGCGCTCCAGCACCGTCAGGTCGAGGAGGTTGTTTCCGGCGTCCAGCACCACCCCGGCCCGGTTGCCGGCTTCTCCCGATGTGCTGCCGTCGGCGTTGAGGTCCAGTTTCAGCTCCACCACGTTGGCTATACCAATGCCCACGTTGATTACCGCGTTGGTCCTGGCGTTGTTGTCAGCTGCGCCTTCGGGGGTCGAAACACTACAGCCGACGCACAGCCCGACGCCCCCAATAAGCGACCCGGAAGCCATAACCGAAGCGTGGTTGCGCGCGTCGTTGGCGTCGAAATCCGACAAGACTTCCGTTTCAGCCTTGAACGCCTTGGGCTCCACGCCAAAGCCGTAGTAGATTTCCAGGTCGTCGAGCACCGTGAGCAGGCCTACGCGCTCGATTTTTACTTCGTCAAAAGCCAGGGTCGAGGGGAAGCTCACCTGGGTTTGGCCACCGGGCAGCGCGCGCAGTTCCAGCACCCCAATACCCGTCTGGGATTCCTTCTTCACCCCGTTGAGGTAGGTTGTAACCTGCAAGCCCGACAGCACACTCGCGTCGAGCAGGCCATCGCTGCCGCTGCCAATCACAAAGCCGGCATAGTAGCCCGCCGGCGCGGGCTGCGAACCCTCCAGGGCCACCGTCAGCGCCGAAGGACAGTCCACCGTGGCCAGGTTGTTGAAGGTCGCGAAATTGGTCAGGTCCTTGTCCACCGCCCTTTCGGGATTGGCCACGCCCGCCAGGATGCACGCGCTCACGATACCCACGCCCTTGGTGCCCGTGCCGTAGTAAGGAGCCAATTCTGCCGCGGTGGCGCCGGCAAACCGCGATATCAGGCCCAGGGCCGGTCGCTGCACCAAGGCAGGCACGGCGTAGGCGTAGTATATCTTGAGTTTATAAGAAACGGCCAGCAGCCCGCCGGCTTCGAAATCGATGCGGTCAAAGTCATTGTTCGCAATAAACTCCAATTGCACAGGCCGGCCATCGCTCAAGAGCAGGTCACGCGCCACCGTTGCCGCTACGGTGACCTCCTGCTGGGGCGCACCGTTCTTGTAGGTGCGAAGCACAATTACACCCAGGGCCTGGATATTCAGCACACTAAGCAGGTCCCGGTTGCTGGCGAAGTTGCCCACCACCACGCCGGCCCGGTCGCCTGCCTTGCCACCCGTGGTGCTGGCGTTGAGGCCCAGCTCCAGCTTCATGACGGACGCAACGCTGAGCCCGGAGCGGAGCGTGGCGAAATTGGTAAGGGATGCGTCTGCCGCGTTTTCAACGTTCTGAAAACCAGTAGTTGATAAGATATTGTATTCCTTACTTGCCCGAACCTGGCCGTCGTTGGAATACACAGCGTCGCCATTGGCAGCGGCAGCGGCAAGCGCGCCCGACAGCAAGAACAGGGCCGTCATCAACCAAAGCCGGGGTTGAGCGAGTGGGAGGCGGAAGTGAGTAAAAATAGACATGGCAAAAAATAAAGTTGAGCCTTTGGCACAATGCCACCCTCAGCCTTGCAATTCCGTAGCCACAACCCCCCGTCTTTTTCCCTCACCTAGTAATCAACCAATTACAATTGCAAGACCAACGCCCGATTTTCCCACAATAGGATATTGTTCCTAAATCGGGAAACATGCCTTGAAAACGGCTAAATCCGATTGGCGGCGACCGTCGTATGTACCTCATTTGACCAATTATTTGCAGAATACGCCCCGTATTGTTCGTATTTTTGCAATAGAACATTTCTAATGTATATCCGATTCGTTTTCTTCTATTCCTCCCTCTTTAGTTTGCTGCGTGCTCACGCAGGCCCGGTCCTGAGCTCATTAACGTATGACACTTATTCTACCGTTTAAGATTTTCGTTGTTGAGGACAACGAGTGGTACGGCGAGCTGCTGGTGCACCGCCTGGGCCAAAACCCCAACCACGACGTGCAACGGTTCACCACGGCCCGCGCCGGCCTCGACCACCTCGGCGAATTGCCCGACCTCATCACCCTGGACTATTCCCTGCCCGACAGCAAGGGCGAGCAGGTGCTCCGGCAAATTCGCGAACGGCTGCCGACCACCGAAATTATCGTCATTTCGGGCCAGGAAGATGTAAACACGGCCGTGAACATGCTCCGCCAGGGCGCTTACGACTACCTGGTGAAGGACGAAAACACGCTGGACCGCCTCTGGAACATTGTGGGCAAACTGAGCGAGCAGGCCAGCCTACGGCGCGAAAATACCCAGCTCCGGCAGCAAATCAAGGGCCGGTTTGGGCCGGGGCAAGCCATTTTGGGTGAGCACGCCACCGTGCAGCTGGTGCACACGCTCATTGCCAAGGCGGCCCGCACCACCATCACGGTGAGCGTGAGCGGCGAAACCGGCACCGGCAAAGAGTTGGTGGCCAAAGCCATCCACTTCCAATCGAACCAGGCCAGTAAGCCCTTCGTGGCCGTGAACATGGCCGCCATTCCGCGCGAGCTGGTAGAAAGCGAGCTGTTCGGGCACGAGAAGGGGGCGTTTACCGGGGCGGTAACCCGCCGGGTGGGGCGGCTGGAAGAAGCCAACGGCGGCACCCTGTTTCTGGACGAAATAGCCGACCTCGACCTGAGCCTGCAGGCCAAGCTGCTGCGGGTGCTGCAAGAGCGGGAGGTAACCCGCGTGGGCGGCAACCAAACCGTGGCGTTTGATGTGCGCCTGATTGTGGCTACCCACCGCGACCTGCTGGCCGAAGTGCACGCCGGCCGCTTCCGCGAAGACCTGTACTACCGCCTGCTGGGCCTGCCGGTGCAGCTGCCGCCGCTGCGCCAGCGTGGCAACGACGTGCTGCTGCTGGCCGATGCCTTTGTGCGCGAGTTTTGCGCGCTCAACAATCTGCCGCCGCGCCAGTTTACGGAATGTGCCCGGGCCCGGCTGCTGCAACACCCCTTTCCCGGCAACGTGCGCGAGCTCAAAGCCGTGGTAGAGCTGGCCGCCGTGCTGGCCGATGGCGAGTTAATTCAGGCCGAAGACCTGCCCCTGCGCTCAGGCCATGCCATGCAAGCGCCCGGTGCCCAACGCTCGCTGCGGGAACAGACCACGGCCATCGTGCAAAAATGCCTGGATGAGATGAACGGCGACGTGCTGGCCGTAGCGGACCGGCTCAGCATCGGCAAATCCACCATTTACCGAATGATTCAACAACAGGAGTTGCACGTAGGCTAGAGCAGTTTCATCTTTGACAGATTGAATTAAAAATGAAAAGTTAAAAATCTGATTATCGAATTTTTAATTCTTTATTTTTAATTTTTAATTCCTGCTGAAACTGTACACTGACTCCGAAACCGCTCTAGCGTAGTCGCGACGGAGTGGTTTATTTGCCTTTTGCCAGCCACTACCAACCCGCTTGTCCCATGATGCGCTACTCCCGTTCCTCCCGTGTGAGCCGCCGGCCGGCCGTGCCAGCCGGGCGCCGGGTGGCCGGGCACACGGCCCGCGACGCGGCAAGCACCCAACCAGGACCGCCCCCTGAGGACACCTGTTTATTTCCCCAGGGCCTGGCCGACAAAGTGCCGCTCATTTTGTTCAGCTACGATTTGCAGCGGCGCCGCTTGCTTCATTGCAACCAACACTGCCAGACGGTGCTAGGCTACAGCAGCCAGGAGCTGCTGCTCATGGCCGATGACCTGGGCAATCAGCTCATCCACCCCGATTTCCTGACGCAAGTACGGCACAGCAACCTGCCCGCCCTGCTGGCCGATGGCCAGGGATTGAGCTGGGACTGCCGCCTGCGCCACCGCGACGGCCGCTGGCGGTGGCTGCGCATTCGCCTGCGGCCAGGGGCCAGCGACGCTACCGGGCAGCTGATAGAAATGCTGGGCAGTGCCGAGGACGTGACCCGCCACCGCGCCGCTTTGGATGAGCTGCGTCAAAGCCGCCACCTGCTGCGGCAGGTAGTGGACTTGGTGCCCAACCTCATCTACATCTACGACCTCGACCAGGAACGCAACACGTATTCGAACCAGCGCATCGAGCAGGTGATAGGCTACAGTAGCGAGGAGCTGCTGGCCTTTCCCAATGGCATGCTGCTGGCTACGCTGATGCCTCCCCACACTTTCAGGGAGGTGCGGGAGCACTTTGCCCTGGTAGCCCGGCTGCCCGATGGCGAAACACTGACCACGGAATTTGCCGTGCACCACCGCAACGGGGAGCGGCGGTGGCTACGCAGTACCCACGCTCCGTTTGCGCGCGGGGCCGATGGCCGGGTTACCAGCATCATCGGCGTGGCCGAAAACATCACCGAACGGCGCACTTCCGACGAGCGCAGCCGGGCAGACACGGCGCACATTGCCGAGCAGCACCGCCTTTTCCGGCAGGTTATCGACGCCTTGCCGCATCCCATTTACCTGAAAGATAGCCACGGCGATTACCTACTGGCCAACTCGGCCATGGCCGCTCTGTACGCAACCACGCCGGAGGAGCTGCTGCGCAAAGGCGAGCGCAACGTACCCCCTACCCACGACACCGAGCGCTACCAGGCCCAGGACCAGCAGGTGCTGCGCACGGGCCAGGATTTAACCCTCGAAGAATCTTACACCTACCCCAACGGCCAGGTGGCGTGGTTTAGCAGCGTCAAACGGCTGTTTGTGCGCACCGATGGCACCACGCAAGTGCTGGGGGTAGACAGCAACATTACCGAGCTCAAGCATGCTCAGATGGCGCTGGAAGCGGCCATTGCCACGGCCAAAGTGGACGCGCAGGCCAAGCAGGACTTTTTGGCCAACATGAGCCACGAAATCCGCACGCCGTTGCATGGCATTCTGGGCCTGACCAGCGTGCTGGCCAAAACCACGCTCAGCCGCAGCCAGCACGACTACCTGCGGCTATTGGCCGAGTCGGCCGACCACCTGCTCATGGTGCTCAACGACGTGCTGACCACCGCCCGCCTTGGCGCCGGCAAGCTGCGCCCAGAAACCTCCCCATTCAATCCCGAGGAGCTGCTGTTGGGGTGCGCGGCGCTGCTGCGGCCGCGGGCCCGCGAGAAAGGACTGCGCCTGCGCGTGTCGAAGCCCACGGCATTGCCCCCGGTGCTCGGCGATGCCCACCGCCTGCGCCAGGTACTGCTTAATCTGGTCAGCAATGCCATCAAGTTCACCGTAAGGGGCCAGGTGCTGCTGCGGTGCCGGGCCATGCCGCCCCCGCGCAATCCCACCGAACCGGCGGGCACGGTCTGGCTGCAGTTCATGGTGAGCGATACGGGCGTGGGAATGTCTCCCAAAATCCTCGCTAAAGTGTTTGAGCCGTTTGCCCAAGCCGCCGCCAGTACCGACCGCGAGTACGGCGGCACGGGTCTGGGGCTGAGTATTTCGGAGGGCCTGGTGCGGCTGATGGGCGGCGTACTGCAAGTGAGCAGCGAAGTGGGCCAGGGCAGCACGTTCGCCTTCACGCTGGCTTTTCCACCGGTGCCAGCCGCCGCCGCACCCGATACCACAAGGGAACGAACACCAGCCGTGGCCCCGGCGGGCGGACGCATTTTGCTGGTCGAAGACAATCTGGTGAACAGCCTGCTGGCCGAAACGGTGCTGCGCAACTGGGGCTGGCAGGTAACCACAGCCGCCAGCGGCCCGACGGCCATTCAGCTGTTCGAGCACCGCTCGTTCGACCTGGTGCTCATGGACATCCAGATGCCCGGTATGGATGGCGAGACGGCGGCCCGCTTTCTGCGCGAGCACCCCGACCCCGTGCGAGCGGCCACGCCCGTCATTGCCCTCACGGCCCGCGCCCAGGCCGGCGAGGCCGAACGGCTTCAGGCAAGCGGATTTGCCGGTTATCTTGCCAAACCTTACCGCGAAGAACAGCTGCTGGAGACCATGCACGCCGTGCTGGCCAGCCAGAAGCTGCTCGCCGCCCCCCCCCAACTCTGTAATCCTACCGCCGCCATGACTTCTGCCACTCCTCTGTATGACCTGACCAACGTGCGCCAGCTAGTGCGCCAAGACGAGGCCATCGTTCGCCGCCTGGCCTGGGCCTTTATCGAAACCACGCCCGCCATTCTCGCCGCCCTCGACGAAGCCCTGACGCGCGGCAACTGGGAGGAGGTGGGCGACGCGGCCCACCACCTCAAAAGCTCCCTCGACGGCCTGGGCGTGGAGAGCCTGCGGCATATCATCCGTGAAATCGAAAACTACGGCACCACCCCACCCACCCCACTGCTAGCGGCCCAGCAGGTAGCTCAGGTACGCACCACCACCGAACAGGTAATGGCCGACCTGCGGGCTGAATTTCCGGAACGCTAACCCATGCTCCCCGCCGATACTTGCGCTCCCGCACCGCTCATTCGCACCGATA
>JAYSZD010000753.1:0-8363 GCA_043738185.1 Hymenobacter sp.
CATCTCGTCCGCCTCGTTCAACGAAGCGAGCGAGATGCCTCGGCTGCCCTCGGCATGACGCGGCCTGGGACCTACGGTTGCTTTTGCGCGCTTGCCCGGGCGGCTAATTTGCCTCTCAATGTTTAGCCAAAAAATCCAGCACGGTGGCGTTGAATACGGCCGGGTCCTCCTCCGGTGCGAAGTGGCTCAGGCCGGGCAAAATGGTCACCTGCGCGCCCGGAATGCTGGCCGCAATCAGCCGGGTGTGGGCTTCTTTGATAATGTCCTTCTCGCCGGCCAGCACCAGCACCGGCGCCTTGATAGCGGCCAGCTCGGCGGGCTTCATGCGCGGGTAGTCCAGCAGCAGCGTGGTGATGCGGCGGTAGCGGGCCGGACCGCGGCGCAGGTTTTCGCGGATTTCGTCCAGAATTCCCGCTTCCACGGCCGTGGTATCGGCGTAGAGATTGGCGCCCATTGCTACCAGGCTGCGCACGCGGGCGGGATAGCGCAGGGCCATGCTCAAGCCGGTGTTGCCGCCGTCGCTCCAGCCCACGACGTGGGCGGCGGGCACTTGCAGCGCGTCGAGCAGGGCCACCATGTCGTCGGCAAACAGGTCGTAGGTGAGCACGCCTTTTGTAATGGCCGACTTGCCTTGGTCGCGGGTATCGACGGCAATGACGCGGTAGCGCCGGGCTAAATCGGCAATCTGGTAGTTGAAGCCGCCGATGCTGTAGGAGTTGCCGTGCAGCAGCAGCAGCGGCGGGCCCTGGCCGTAGGTTTCGTAGTAGAGGCGCACGCCGTTGGCCACCTGGTAGTGGCCGGCGGCGGGGTTGTTGCCGTAGGGCACGATGCCGGCGCCGCACAGCAGCAGGTAGTGGTTACCGCTGGGGTTGCCGGCGGCTTCGCGGGCCACGCGGTAGGTGTAGCCGGCCACCGGCCGCGGCTCGTAGGGCTGCCAGCCCGGCGGCAGGCGCGTGGCCGACGAGTCGGCGGGCGCGGGCGCTTCAAAGTCGCCGTTGGCCAGCGGCACGGGCAGCCAGGTGCCGCCGGGCTGAGCCACTTCCAGCCGGAAGTCATCGAAGGCGAAGCGGCCGTTGCCGTGCACGTTGGGGTTGAGGTGCACGGTGTCGGTGCCCGCGGGCAGCGTGCCGGTGATGGTGTAGGTGGTCCACTGCCGGGCGCGGACGCGGTTCAGTGGCTTTTTCTGGTTGTAGAGGTCGGCATCGGCCAGGTAGCGGCCGCCTTGGTAGTACACCACGCCCAGGCTGGCCCAGCTGCCCCCGGCGGTGTCGGCCTGCGCCCGCATGGTACAGCGGTAGCGGCGGCCGGCGTAGGGCGCTACGGCTACTTTCTGCCGGAACATGGTGCCCTCGGCCACGCGCACCGGGGGCTGCTTAATGGGTTGGGCCGGAGCGGCGAAAGCCAGCGCAACCAGTGCGGCGAGCAGAAACAGGTATTTCATAGAGGAAGATGGGTAGCCGCGAAGAGCGGGAGAAATTCAAAACGCAAGAGGCACCCGCAGGCCGGAACGTTGCAATTCCAAGCGGCAGGCGCCTCTTACCACCGAAAAAATTACGGTCTAATCCAGGTACAGCACCTGCAGCACCGTCTGGCCCACGGCTTTCAGCGTGTTGCGGTCGATGACGCTCATGTTGTCGGTGGTGGCGTGGTGGTAGTTGGGAAAGTACTGCTCGGGGTTGTTGGGCAGGTGGTCGATGATATCGACCGTGGGAATGCCGGCCTGGTTGGTGTACACGTGGTCGTCGGTGATGCCGGGCGAATCATTGAACAGGAAGTAGTCGGTGTAGCCGAGCGCGGCGGCGGTGTTCCAGATTTTATCCACGGCAAACCGCGCCTTTTCCCGCGAGAGCGCCTCGCGGCTGAATTTGGCCCCGCGGGCGCCCACCATGTCGAAGAGCACGCCGTATTCGGCCTTGTAGTTTTTCGGCAGCAGGTTTTTGGCCCAGTACTGCGAGCCCAGGCACCAGGAATCGCCGGCGCCATCGAGCTGGTTTTTGAGGTCGGCCTGGGTACCGGAATCGTAGCCCCAGTCCTCGGCATCGAACAGAATGAAGTCGACGCCCACGTTGGGCGCCAAACTGTCGGGCTGCTGGCTGAGCACGCGGGCTATTTCCAGGGCCGCAGCCACGGCGCTGGCCCCGTCGGAGGCCCCGTCCATTGGGGCGTTTTTGTTGGTGGGGTCGTTGTCGGCAAAAGGGCGGGTATCCCAGTGCGCGAAGAGGGCTACGCGGCGTGCGGCCTGCGGCTGGTATTGGGCCACAATGTTGCGGGCCTTGATAACGGTGCCGTCGAAGGTTACCGCTTCAAACGGCTGCTCCATCACCTTCAGGCCGTAGCCTTTGAACTTGGCCACCAGCCAGTCGCCGGTCGCCACATGGGCCCTGGAGTTGGGCACGCGCGGCCCAAAAGCCACCTGTTTCGCGGTGAAGGCATAGGCCGAGTCGGCGTTGAACACCGGGGCCGGGGGCAGTTTGGTTTCGGCCGTAGGCGCATCCGGCGTTTCGGTGGTTTTTTTGTCCGGGCAGCCGGTAAGCACGAGCAGGCCGGCCAGGGCGGCGAGGGGAAGGCGAAGTTTCATGTTTTAGCTGTTAGCTGTCAGCTTTTAGCCGTTAGCTTTTGTTCGTTGGCAAACATTAGGCGTAGCCGCTAGCAGCTAACTGCTATTAGCTAACCGCCAATAAAATCTACTCTTCGCTGTAGGCCCACTCCACGCCGGCCTTGGTATCTTTAATGACGATGCCCTGGCCCTTGAGTGCGGCCCGGATGATGTCCACTTTGTCGTAAGCCTTCTCGGCTTTGGCTTCGGTGTAGAAGCCGAGCGTGAGTTCGAGCAGCTGCTCGGCGTTGGCGCGGGGCTCGTCCTGCAATCCCAGAATATCAACCACGAGAGTCCGGTAGGCAGCTACGGCTTCGGTCAGCACAACTGCCGATACCTCGGCCAGGGCGGCGGGCGTGGTGGCCAGGGTGTTGAATTTACGCAGCAGGTTAAAGAGGCTGGCAATGCTGCGGGCCGTGTTCAGGTCGTCATCGAGACCGATGTAGAGGTCGGCGGTGAGCTTGCGCAGGTCGGCGTCGCCAGGCATTGTTGGCAGTTGTTGGTTGTCAGTTGTCAGCTCAGAGTCATTTTCACTGACAACTGACAACGCAGAACTGACAACCAGCTTATCCAGCAGGCGCAGGCCGTTCATCAGCTTGCGGTAGCCTTTGCGGGCAGCTTGCAGGGCGTCGTCGCTCACGTCTACGGGCGAGCGGTAGTGCGCTTGCAGCAGGAAGAAGCGCACCACCATGGGCGAGTAGCCCTGCGCCAGCGGCCCGGTGGGGCCCTCGAACAGGTCGCCGAGCAGCACGAAGTTGCCCAGGCTCTTGCTCATCTTGGTGCCGTTCACGGTAATCATGTTGTTGTGCATCCACACCCGCGACTCGTCGGTGCCGGTGTCGCTGGCCTGGCACTGGGCAATCTCGCACTCGTGGTGCGGAAACATCAAATCCAGCCCGCCGCCGTGAATATCGGAGAGGTTGCCGAGGTACTTGCGGCTCATGGCCGAGCACTCCAGGTGCCAGCCGGGAAAGCCGTCGCTCCAGGGCGAAGGCCAGCGCATGATGTGCTCGGGCGACGCCTTCTTCCAGAGGGCGAAGTCCAGCGGGCTGCGCTTTTCGTCCTGGCCGGCCAGCGTGTCGCGGGTGCCGCCCAGCTGGTCCTCAATGCTGCGGTTCGAGAGCTTGCCGTAGCGGTGCGCCTCGTTGTATTTGGGCACGTCGAAATACACCGAGCCGTTGGCTTCGTAGCCAAAGCCGTTGGCGATGATTTCGGCTATCATGCCGATTTGCTCGGTGATGTGGCCGCTGGCCTGGGGCTCGATGTCGGGCGGCAGGCAGCCCAGGGCCAGCATGTGCTGGCGGTAGCGGTTGGCGAAGTGCTGGGCCACCTGCATGGGCTCGATGCGGGCGGCGCGGGCGGCCTTTTCCATCTTGTCCTCGCCGGTGTCGGCGTCGCTTTCCAGGTGGCCCACGTCGGTGATGTTGCGCACGTAGCGCACCTGGTACTTCAGGTGGCGCAGGTAGCGCGTGAGCACATCGAACACCACCGGGCCGCGGGCGTTGCCCAAATGAGCCTCGCTATACACGGTAGGGCCGCACAGGTACACGCCCACCTGGGGCGCGTGCACGGGCTGGAATTCTTCTTTCTTGCGGGTAAGCGTGTTGTAAAGCGAGAGCGACATGGCGCAAAGGTAGCGGGGGGAAACTCCCCTCCTTACCAAGGAGGGGATGTTCGAGCCAACGGCTCGAACTGGGGTGGTTGTGGCGTTGCCCGACCCGCGTACGTATCATCCCGCTCGTGCAAGCCCTGCAACGCCACAACCACCCCGCTCGTGCAAGCCCTGCAACGCTACAACCACCCCGCTCGTGCAAGCCCTGCAACGCCACAACCACCCCAATTTCAGCTTCGCTGAAATGTCCCCTCCTTGGTAAGGAGGGGAATTGGTGGCTCACTGCTCACTGTTCACTGCTAACTGATACAGCGCTTCCACCGGAAAATGGTCGCTCCAGTCGATTTCGCGGTGCACGCGGCAGCCTAGCACCTCCCACTTTGGGCCGGCAAACTGCTGGTCGATGCGTAGGCCGGGCAGTTTGCCGTTGTAGGTAGCGCCAATGCCGGTGCCGGTGGTGGCCCAGGCGTTTTGCAGGCGGTCGGCCAGCTGGTCGTAGGCGTAGGAATAGGGCAGGTCGTTGAGGTCGCCGGCCAGCAGCACGGGGTAGGGCGAACGGCCCAGGTGGGCCAGCACGGTGTCGACTTGGGCGGCGCGGGCCACGGCGCCCTTGCGAAAGCGCCGGAGCAGGTTGGGGGCTTTCTGGCGCAGGCCGGCCCGGCTTTCGGTGGCTTTGGCGATGTCAGTTTCGGCCATGCTCATGCTTTGCAAGTGCAGGTTATACACCCGAATGGTGTCGGGCCGGGCGCGGCCGGTGCGGTCGGCGGGCCGGGCCAGGTCGGCCCACATGGCGTGGTTCTGGGTGAGGCGGCCGAAGGCAATGGTGCCGCGCCGCACAATCGGAAACCGCGAGAAAATGGCCAGCCCAAATTCCGCCCCGGCGGTATTGGTGAGCGTAATCGACACAAAGGAGCGCCGGCCGCTGCCCTGCCCAAGTTTGTCTTCGGTGCGAAATAAGTCCTTCTCGTGCCGCGAGCCGCGGGGCTCGTTGTAGTATTCCTGCAGGCACAGCACGTCGGCCGGGCTCTCGGCCAGCCAGCGAATAAAGCCCCTGGACGAGACGTTGTCCGGGTCGCGCAGCTGGGCATATACGTTGAAAATGCGCACGTTGGCAGAAAGCAGCGAGACGTTGGCTTTCGAAGTCGGCACCAGGAACGAGGAACGCAGGGTGTTGCCGTTGGCCAGCTCCTGGGTCTGCTCCTGCACCGCGTTGCCCAAGTGGGCCGGGTGCAGGGCCAGGCCGCGCTGCACGTGGGGCCACGTAAGAAACAGGGCCGCGACGGGCAGCACCGCCACCCGCCAGTTGCGCCGCAGCCAGTACAGCGCCAGCAGCGCCGTGAGCCCCAGCGCTACCGGCGTGGTGAGCCCCCCAAAAACCACGGGCCAGAACGCGCTGGCCGGCACCTGCTGGCAGGCAATGGCCAACAGCAGCCACGCCAGGGTGAGTAGGGTTATTTTGAAGGCAAAAGAGCGACGCACGGTACAAGCAACAGGGGCCGCAAAGGTAGCGGCACGGCCTCGCGCCCGCGCCGGGCACCGGGTTTATTTATCTTTAGGCACTCGAACGGCGACTGGTTTTCATGCCGGTGGCGCGGGCTGGGCTGCTCCGCGCGTCTGCGCGGGAACGGCCGCGTTTTTTCATCGGTTGCCGCCGGTGGAACTTCGCGGCCGGGCCGCTGGTATCTCCTTCCGGTTGCGCTTCTACGTTGTTCTTTCCCAGATGCTTGTATGAATTCATCTTTTCGCGCTGCTTATCGCTACCTGCTTGCGTTGCTGTCTGAACGCCGAACGCACCAAGGCACGTTGCTACCCGGTTTTTGTTGCTGCCTGGTTGCACTGCTCACGCTGCTGGCAGCACCGGCGCGGGCAACGGCCTCGGAGCCGACGCCGACCAGCCTTGAATTTATTCAGAACAAGGGGCAGTGGAACCCGCGCGTGCGCTACGAGGCAGCGCTGCCGGCCGGCCGGCTTTTCGTGCAGGCCAATGCCCTCACGTACTCCTTTCTGGACCCCACCATCCTGAGCCACCACCACGCGGGCACGCCCCTGGCTGCCCCCACCGCCGATATTGCCGGCCACGCCTACACGGTGCATTTTGAGCGGGCCAACCCCCGGGCGCGCCTCACGGCCGAAGGGCCCACGGCTGGCGAGCGCAACTATTTCGTGGGTGCCGACGCTACGCGCTGGGCCAGTAATGTGGGGGCGTTCCGGCGCCTGCGCTACAATGAGCTGTGGCCCGGCATCGACCTGACTTTGTATGAAAACGCCGGCCAGAACCTGGAATACGACGTGCTGCTGGCCCCCCGGGCCAATCCCGCCCGCGTGCTGCTGCGCTACGATGGCGCCAGCAGCCTGAGTCTGAACGCCGCCGGCAACCTCGTCATCAAAACCACTGTGGGCACCACCACTGAGCTGGCTCCCAAAGCCTGGCAGCTCGATGCCGCGGGCCGGCAGCAGGACGTGGCCTGCCGCTACGTACTCACGGGCCGCACCATCAGCTTCGCCCTCGGAACTTACGACAAGGCCCGCGCCCTGACCATTGACCCCACGGTGCAGTTTTCGAGTCTGACCGGCTCCACGGCCGACAATTGGGGGTACACGGCAACCTACGACAACGCGGGCAATATGTATTCGGGCGGCATCGTGTTCAATACGGGCGGCGTGTTTCCGACCACGCCGGGGGCGTTTCGCACCACCTTCAGCAGCGTGGTCGACATGGCCATTATCAAATACAACACCCAGCTCACCGGGCTGGCGTCGCGGGTGTGGGCCACCTACCTGGGCGGCAACGAGACCGATTTTCCGCACAGCCTGGTGGTGAACGCGCAGAATGAGCTGGTAGTGCTCGGCAGCACTTCCTCCACCAATTACCCCACCACGACCGGGGCCATGCAGCCGCGCTTCGGTGGCGGCACGGCCCTCGACCCGCTGGGCTCGCAACAGGCCACCCATAGGATGCCCAACGGGTCGGATTTGGTTATCACCCGTTTCAATGCCACCGGCAGCGCCCTAGTGGCCAGCACGTACTTTGGCGGGTCGGGCAACGACGGCGTGGTGGCCCAGCCGCGGGCCATTGGGGCCAACTACGGCGACGCTTTCCGCAGCGACGTGCTGCTCGACGACGCGGGCAACGTCTACATTGCCGCCGCCACCAGCTCGGCCAACCTGCTGGGGCTCACGCGGGGCTTCAACCCCACGTTCCGGGGCGGCGCCGCCGATGCGCTGGTGAGCAAGCTAACGCCGGGCCTGGACGCGGCCCTGTGGACCGGCTTTTTGGGTGGGGCCGGGGCCGAAGCTGCTTATTCGGTGCAGCGCGACGCGCAGGGCCGGGTGTACGTGTGCGGCGGCACCACCTCGGCCAATTTTCCGGCCTCGGCCGATGCCTACCTGCCGGCCGCGCCCGGCGGCGGCACCGACGGCTTTGCCGCCCGCATCAGCGCCGACGGCCGCACCCTGGAACGCGCCACCTTCATCGGCACTGACTCCTATGACCAGGCGTATTTCCTGCAGCTCGATGCCACGGGCAACCCCTACTTATTAGGCCAGACGCTGGGAAAAATAGCCATTACCAAAGGGCTTTTGGGCGACAGCCTGGGCACGCAGTTCATCCAAAAGCTCAACCCCGACCTCACGACCAGTAGTTACAACACGGCCTTTGGCAACCGCGCCGGGCCCCGCGGCGGCCCCAACCTGGTGCCCACGGCTTTCCTGGTCGATGACTGCGAGCGGGTGTACATCAGCGGCTGGGGCGGCAATACCAACGGGGCTTGGCTGGGCGGCAGCACCGCCGGCCTGCCCGTGACCAGCAACGCCGCGCAAGGCACCACCGACGGCAGCGACTTCTACCTGGCTCAGTTTTCAGCCGGCATGACGAGCCTGGAGTACGGCACGTTCTTCGGCGAGAAGGACGGCCGGGGCGAGCACGTGGACGGCGGCACCTCGCGCTTCGACAAACGCGGCGTGGTGTACCAGGCCGTGTGCGCCAGCTGCGGCGGCACCCAGGGCTTTCCGGTGCCGCCCGGCGCCGGCAGTTACTCCATCCGCAACGGCAGCACCAACTGCAACAACGCCGCCTTCAAAATCAACTTCGAAGTAGTGCAGGCCGACCCCGGTCCCCGCCGCTTCGTGTGCGTGACTGAGAGCAACGTGCCCCTG
>JAYSZD010000754.1:0-3228 GCA_043738185.1 Hymenobacter sp.
CTCTATCGCAACCGCACCAAAGCCGAGATTGGCGTTGCGTTCGTCGGCGGCTTTCCGGCGGCCGACCCAAACCATACGGAGCTTGCCGTTCCCTATGGCTTCGCTGATGGGGCGTTTATCGGCTTCATGGGCAACCTCACACCGGTAAGGGTAAAACAAGACCCACTAAGACGGATGTCATCCCTGCCCGACCGGGTATGGTTTCAATTACGACCAGGCTTTATTGACGTGAATCTGACCAAAATTCACAACGGACCACCTGATAAATACGGCTACTGTGCTTATGACTTAGCATCAGCCCATGCTTGTTTCAGTTGGTTTGCCCTTACTAAAGCCTTTGTGGGCAACTACCCAAGTTGGGCCAATCAACTTGACCTCTGGGCACCTGACTTCACCCGTGCCCCAGCGCGGGAAGGAGAATTTTACCGGCTGTGCTTTGCCTTCGGGCTGGCCGAGAACCGCTGCGTGGTCACCCGTTTCGAAGCCGATAACCCCGTGCCCGGTGCCCCCGAAGTATTCGTGGACAACCCGCTGTGCCCCGGCAACCCCTCGGCCTTTTGGGCCACCGTGCTGGCACCGGAGTTTGTGGGCCATCCGGCCGCCACCGATGCCGCCGCCCGCCTGGTAGCGGCCGTCACGGCGGTGTATGCCCACTGGGCCACGCAGGTCTGCGGTGGTCAAACGCTGCACAACGTGGGCCTGAAAGACGAAGCCTACTTCAAGTATTTCGACGCGCCCGACTTCCTCACGCCCCGCGCCGGGCTGGTCCAAATCCGGGCTTACGCCGAGAAGAATACCGGCGAAGCCTGGTACCCGGAGCTGAAAAGCCGCCTGGAAAAACTGGCCCGCCTGCGCGAAGCCGTTAAAGGCGAAATTCACCGCCTATTGGTTGTCGAACTGAGGTACTTCAGCTAAAAGCTCCCAAGCCCCTTTTCCCGCGCTTGCCTAAGCTCCCCATCACCCCAGATAGTTGCGTTTGGCCAAACCCCGTGGCCGGCTGTTTACTCTGACATTTACTCTGACATTTTATGTCATAATAAATGTCAGAGTAAACGCGCCGACTGAGTTAGGAAGGCCCCGTTGCTTGCTTAAGCAGCACGTAGCGCCCGGTTTTGAAAGCGCCTAAAAACCCTACCAGTCCCATTTCCTGTAGCTGGCTGATGTCGCGGCGGGCAGTGCGGTCGGTAACGGAGAATTTGTAGAGAATGTCCTCTGCCTTTGCCTGATAGCCATCGGCCAGCTGACTCATAAACCACCGCTGCCTCTCGTTTACACTGACATTTGCTCTGACATCAATGGTCAGCGTAAACTCCTCCCCGGTCGGAATTTGAGGTTCCGGATGCGGGAGCAGCCGGGCCCGCAGTACGGTTCCCTTATCTTCCCAAACGGGCAGCGGATAGCCGAAGCGCTGCGCGTCGGTTTCAATGCGCTCGAAGCCCGAGCCCCAGTTTTCCATGATGGCGAGCTTGTGCAGCACCCCGGCGATAACCGGGTTCCGGGCGCGGCTCACGCCGTTGCGGAAGTCTTCTTCGTTCAGCCCCAGCGGCCAGCCACCGGGATTTTCTACTTCGATGCGGTTGCTGAAAATGGCCACCTTGATGGTCATGCCGTGGCGGCTGTAGTCGGCGTGGGCCAGGGCATTCACCAGCACTTCGCGCAGGGCTACGGCCGAATACTCAGGCACGTCCTGTCGCCGCAGGGTCTCGCCGGTGATACGGGAAGCCATACGGGTGTTGCGGCGCACGAAGCGCGGAACTTCCTCCAGCGCGTCCAGGATGGATACGCCACGGGTGTCGGCTTCGAGCTGGTCCAGGAACTCTGCTTTTGTAGTGCCGGCGAACCGCGCCGCCTGCACCCTGGCATCGGGGAAGCAGCGGGCGCGGGCCGTGGGCGTGCCGAAGAGGATAATAGCTCCGTTGGTAGGCAGCCAAGTGTCATCGGAGCGCACCAGCAGGCCCAGCGTTTCCAGCTTAGCCAGCGACACTACCACGCCTGCCATTGCAAACAACCGGCGGGCAGCAGCCTGGTCGAAATCGGCCAGGGTAGCACCAGCGCACATCTGGCGGTCGAAAGTACCCACTTGTGCCTGGCGGTGTAGCTCGGCCAGTTGGTCGGGCGTGGCGCGGCGGTTTGTGGAGCCATGCCGAACGTATACGCCAGCCGTAGCACCTTCCGGCTTCACGTAAAAAACGCCCGGAAAGCGGGGAACCCGCACCACCAGAAAATCCAGGTTGTTTTCTGACACGACTTGGAAATCGGGCGAAATGGCGGGCTCAATGCCAGAGGCAATCAGATTGGCCAGACGCTCTTCCTCCGTGGCCGCATCAGCTAGCCCCAGCGGCTGCCGGTCGTCGCTGATGCCCACGACCAAGGTGCCGCCAGTGGTGTTGGCAAAGGCCACAATGGCCCGCAACACCCGTTCAGGGGATGACAAGTCCTGCTTGAACTCCAGGATGCGGCTTTCGTTGCGACGCAGAAAATCGGCAATAGCGGGCATAGCGCGTTTGTGTTGGCCTTACCCCAGCTTCTTGTACCGCACGCGCTTCGGCTCCACGTCGCCCAGGCGCTTGCGCTTGGCTTCCTCGTAGTCCGTGAAGTTGCCTTCAAACCAGACCACTTCCGAGTCGCCCTCGAAGGCCAGGATGTGGGTGGCCAGCCGGTCCAGGAACCACCGGTCGTGGCTGATGATGACGGCGCAGCCGGCGAAGTTTTCCAGGGCGTCTTCCAGGGCGCGGATGGCGTTTACGTCCAGGTCGTTGGTGGGCTCGTCGAGCAGCAGCAGGTTGGCTCCCTGCTTGAGGGTCATGGCCAGGTGGACGCGGTTTTTCTCGCCGCCCGAGAGCGTACCCACCTTCTTCTCCTGGTCGCCGCCGCCGAAGTTGAACTTGCTCACGTAGGCGCGGGAGTTCACCGGGCGGCCGGCCAACAGCATGGTTTCGGTGCCGCCCGTGATGGTGTCGAACACCGACTTACTGCCGTCCAGGGTGTCGTGCTGCTGGTCGATGTAGGCGGTTTGCACCGTGGGGCCGACTTCGAACGAGCCCGCGTCGGGTTGCAGCTGGTCGGTTATCATGCGGAAGAGCGTGGTTTTGCCCGCGCCGTTCGGTCCGATAATGCCCACGATACCGCCCTGCGGCAGCGCGAAGCTCAGGTTCTGGAACAGCAGCTTGTCGCCAAAGGCCTTGGTGATGCCTTCGGCCTCAATCACCTGCGCCCCCAGGCGCGGGC
>JAYSZD010000755.1:0-8310 GCA_043738185.1 Hymenobacter sp.
GAATGGTCCTGCGGAGCCAAGCTCCGCAGGACCATTCTGGTTTGTTGCCTTTCGGCTTTCGGGCTAGCGCACCACCAGGCGGCTGGTGGCGCCATCGGCGGCGTGCAGCAGGTAGAGGCCGGCGGGCAGGCCGCGCACGTCGAGGCGGTCGGTAGCTACTGGCAGCTGGCGCACGACGCGGCCCAGGCCGTCGAGCAGGGTGCCGGCCACGGGGCGGCTCAGGCGCACGGCCGTTTCGGGCGTGGCGGGGTTGGGGTAGCAGTGCAGGGCGGCCGGTGCCGCGAGGCCCGGTCTGGCGTTGGTGACGACCGCGCCGCGCAGGCCGATTTGGTACACCGATACAGTGCTGCTGATTTCGTTGGCCAGAATGAGCAGGGGTAGGCCGGTGGGGCTGTTGCTGCCCGCCACGAACACGAGGCCTTCGGGGCCCTGGTCGCCGGTGCCGTCCGTCAGGCTGCGGTTGTTGACGTACTGCACCAAGCGCGGGTTGGCCGGGTCGTTCACGTTTAGTATCAGCACGCCGCCCTGGCGCTCCAGGCTGATGAAGGCGTAGGTGGTGTCGCGGATTACGCCGGTGGTGGCGCCTTCGGGCTCGGGGCCTTTGTCGTCGGAGCGGTTTTTGCGGGCAGGGGCCGCCGTAGCGCCGTTGCTGGCGTTGAAGATGCCGCCAAAGGTGGGGTCGGTGCTGGTGAGGCGTTCCAGCAGGTCGCCGCTGTCGTGCACCAGCGCGCCGGTGGTGGCGTTGAGGATGCTGAACGAGCGGCCCCCAAAGGCGTAAATCTCGTCGAAGTCGCCGTCGCCGTCAGTGTCGCCCAGCTTATTGGTCACGTTCAGGCGGCCCAAGGCGCTGTTGTTTTTCAGCAGCGCGGCCTGCGGAAACGCCGTGGGGTCGAGCACGTAGGCGGCGTTGCCAAGGCGCACGGCTTCCTCCAGGCCGCCGGGGCCGGTGTACTCGCGGGCGTCGCCTTCGTTGGCGGTGAGGATATAGCGGCCGCCGCCCAGCGTGGCAGGCAGGTCAAACGCCGCGATGGCGTCGGGCTGGCGCATGCCGCGCACGGGCCAGTTGGCCATCAGAATGTCAGCGGCCCGGTCCGAGGCGTCGAAGCTGAAGCCGGGCTGGCTGTGGTCCTGGTAGCCAATGGGCCGCAGCGCCGTGAATTGCAGCGTGGCGAGGTCCAGCGTGGCCAGGGCGTTATTCTCCTGCAAGCCCACGTAGGCCGTGCGCGAGTCGGCCGATACCGTCACGTACTCCGGCTCCAGGTCCTGGGCCACGGAGCTGGCGGGCCCGGCGGCCGGCCCGCCATAGAGGCGGATGCCGGCCGTGCGCAACGCCGCCGCCTGAGTGTTGTAGGAGCTGAAATCTACCGTCGTGGCGTTGGCCTGCGTCAGGCCGGCGATGCCGCCGCTCACGTCCACCACCGTTATCGAGCCCAGCGGGTCGTTGGTGTAAGTGGCATTCGGCTCGCCCTCGTTGGCCGTGATGACGTAGCGGCCATCGGGCGAAAAGGTAATCATGTCGGGCAGGGCGCCGGCCGTCACTTCCTTGATAAACGTGCCGCTCTGGTCAAAAAACACGATTTTGCCAAGGTCCTGGGGGGTGACGCCTTCCACGGCGCAGGCCACCAGCCCGTTGCGCACGGCCACCGAATTGATGTTGCCATACGGCGTCATGCTGATGGAAGCCACCGGCGTGATGGCACCCGGCGTGCCGAAATTGAGGATGTCGAGCTTGCCGCCAATGGAGTTGGCCACGTACAGCCGCTGCGTGCTGGGGTCGTGGGCCACGATTTCGGCCGAGTTGGTTTGCGTGCTGCCGTTGAGCGCCGTACCGTTCTGGTAGCTGCCCAACCGGTTCAGGGTGAGGTTGCCGGTGCGCACCGGCGCTTGCGTGTCGTTGTCTCTGATGAATACCAGAAACTCGGTGGCGCCGGCTGTGAGTGTAGCGTTGGTGGGGTTTTGGAGGCGCACCGAGAAGTATTCGGCGGGCTCGGCGGTGGCATCGTCGATGATGGGCAGCGTGAGCGTGACCGGCGTGGTGCTGCCCGGCGTGAAGGTGATAGTCTGGGTGGTAGCAAAAGTGAAATCGACGCCGGCCGTAGCCGTGCCCAGCGGCGCCACGATGGCCTGCACCGTGCTGGCCGTCGCATTCGCGTTGCGGAGGCTGAGCGGCAGCGTTACGGTACCAGCGTTTTCGGCCACGATAATCGGCGTAGTGGCGCCGGTAAAGCCCAGGTCGGGCGTGGGGGCGGGGGGCACCACTACCGTGCCCTGACCGAGGCTCACTTCATCAAAAGCCACCCAGTCATCGCCGCCGTTCTGGCGCACGGCCAGGCGCAGGCGGGCGTGGCTGCTGCCGGCGGGCACGGCCACCGTGACAGTGGTCCAGGCCGCCGAGTTTTTATCAAGCTGCGTGTAGGTGCGCGGCACGGGCCAGGTGGTGCCGTTGTCGAACTGCACCACGTAGGCCAGCGAGTCGGCCGTATCAAAGCTGGTGCTGTTGTATTTGAAGGTGACGATGTTGGCCGCCGCGGTGCCGGCCTGAATGGCCACCGGCGCAAAGTCCAGGTAGTGCCAGATGCTCAAGTCGTTGGTTTGGCCGAGACTTTGCAAATCGCGACCACCCCATAGGTTGGCCCCGGCCGAGGGCGTGGTTGCGGTGGCGCCCGTGCCAACGGTAGTGAGCACGGCCCACTGGTCCAGATTGGGTACGTCGTTGTAGGCAGCGGGCGTGGGCGTGAAGGCCCAGGTGTCGGCCGCGCTGCCCTCGAAGCCCTGGGCCACGGTCTGGGCACTTGCGGCCGTGCCGGCGGCGCTCAAAGCCAGCGTCAGGGCAATAGAAATTCGGGAAAAGTAAAGGTGTGCGGGCATGGAAAGAGCATGGGTGAAATAATGGGCCAAAACTATTGGCAACCCATTACCCTAACATTACAAGCAGGTTACCTAATCAGTGGCGGCCTATATTTCAAACTTTTAATAATTTTTTTCGGGCCTTTGTAACGAATGCTCCAAAGCCCGGTACTCCTTGCAACTCACCTCAAAACCCCCACCCGTGACCATCACGAGCACGAGCGACGAAGAACTGATGGCCGCGGTCCGGGCCGATGACCTCGACCAGCTCGTGCCGCTCTTTGAGCGCTACCACGGGCCCCTGTTCAACTACCTCACCCGCCTCACCAACAACCGCGACACCAGCGAAGACCTCACCCAAACCGTGTTCGAGCGCATCCTCAAATACCGTGGCAGCTACCAGCCCACCCAGCCCTTCAAAGCCTGGGTGTACCAGATGGCCCGCAACGTACACGCCGACTACTGGCAGCGCCAGCAAAAGCTGCGCGCCGCCGACGACGTGGCGGAAGTGGAGAAAACCGGCGGTCTGCGCGTGGCTGCCTTCGCCCAAATGCGCGTCAGCAGCCACCACGACGACCTGCACGAGGCCCTGGCCCTGCTGCCCACGCCGCAGCGCGAAATTCTGGTGCTGCACCGTTTCCAGGGCTTTGGCTACGAGGAAATTGGCCAGCTCCTGGGGTGCACCGCCGAAGCCGCCCGTGTGAAAGCCCACCGCGCCCTGCAAGCGCTGCGCAAAATTTACTTCGCCAACTAAAAATGAAAACGCCCGAACTTTCTGCCTGCCACGAGATGGAAGCACTGCTCCCGGCCTACGTCGAGCGTAGCCTGCCCGCCGCTGAGGCCGACCGTGTGGCAGCCCACCTGACCGCCTGCCCCGGCTGCCAGCTCCAGGTAACCCAGCTCCGCGCCCTCACCGACGACCTGGACGCCGCCTTGCCCGAAGTACCCCGCACGGCCCTGCGCGCCAACTTTATGGCGATGCTGAACGAGCAGAAGGCCCTGCTGAAACCGGCGGCACCGGCTGTGGCCGCGCCACTGCCGTCCGAAGCCAAAGTGGTGTCGATGTGGCCCACGCCCTTTGCCAACAACTGGCTGCGCATTGCCGCCAGCATCGTGCTGCTTGCCGCCGGCGTACTGCTGGGCCGCCAGCTGCCCTGGGGGCTGCGCGGCAGCGATTCCGTGGCCGCCACCGCCGCTGATGCGGCTGCTTCCGGCAAACTGGAACAGGTGAAATTGCGGCAGGCACTGGCGGGCAGTGCCGTTTCGGCCAGCGACCGAATCAAGCTGGTGGCCACTTCCGGCAAGGAGTCGGAGCCCGGCGACCCCACGGTGCAGGTGCTGCTCAACACCCTCAACTTCGACGCCAGCCCCAACGTGCGCCTCGCTGCCTGCGAGGCCCTGTACCGCCTGCGTGACGACCCGCGGGTGCGCGAAGGCCTGGTGCACGCCTTGGCCATTCAAACCGACCCCAACGTGCAAATCACTCTCATCGACATGGTGGTGTCGATGCGCGTGCGCCGCGCCGTGCCGCAGCTCGAACGCCTGGCCAAGCGCGCCGACGCCCTGCCCGTGGTGCGGGCCCAGGCCGAAGCCGGCATCGGCAAACTGATCTAAACCAATTGATTACACGCTTTTCTCACTCTCTTTTCTGCAATGCGGCGTCGGCACCCACCGGCGCCGCTCCGGGACCTCACTTGTCAAATTCGCTTCAACTATGAATAAGCTCATTGTGCTCACCATTGCGGGCGTGCTGGCGGCCCACGCCGGTCAGGCTCAGGAATACCGGGCCAAGCTCGGCGGCAAAGACCGCAAAATTATCATTGACATGCAGGGCAGCGACGTGACGGTGGAAGGCATCGACGGCAACGACCTGGTGATAAAAGGCGACGGCTACGAAGAGCCCAATAAGCGCGCCGCCGGCCTGCGGCCCATCTACAACTCGGCCGTGGACAACACCAAAACCGGCCTGGCCGTGACCCAGACCGATAATACCGTGCGCATCGTGCGGGCCTCGCGCAACGATGCCAGCTACGTGATTCGGGTGCCGCGCAACCTCGCCGTGCAGTACAATCAAACCGGCTGGAGCGGCGGCGACATTGCCATCCGCGACATGAGCGGCGACCTCGAAGTGAATGTGAAAAGCGGCGACATCAAACTGACCAACGTGACCGGCCCGGTGGTGGCCAACACCGTGAGCGGCGACATTCTGGTGCGTTTCGCGCCCCTGCGCCAGGGCCCCAGCTCCATTTCGACGGTGAGCGGCGACGTGGACGTGAGCATGCCCGCCAACACCAAGGCCACCATGAAAATGCGTTCGGTGTCGGGCGAAGTGTACACCGATTTCGACATTACTATGGGCAGAAACGACGACAGCATGCACCACATTGGCGGCCAGGTGGTGGATGGCAGCGTGAACGGCGGCGGCAGCTCTATGTCATTAAAAACGGTGAGCGGCGACATTTTCGTCCGCAAAGCCAAGTAGGAAGGCGCCTTGGCGCGTTCGGCGCCTGACGGGTGCGCCCGCCGAACAAAATAATCAACGCCTGACCGGCACGCCCGCCGAATATTAATTAAAACCCCACGGTGCGGACGCCGAACGCGCCTTGGCGCCTTCCTACACCAACCCCCAATCTTCCACCTTTCATTTCTGCACTCCCATGCGTCGCCTCCTGTTTCTTCTTTTGCTGATTGCCGCCGCAAGCAGCGTACAAGCGGTTTTTGCCCAGAAAATCGTTGAAAAAAGCGCGAATCTGGCTGCCGGCCAGCGCGTGTACCTCAACTTGCGGCAGGCCAGCAAGATTCGCATCCGCAACGGGGCCAGCGGCAGCCTAACGCTCAAGGCTTCCGTAAGCATCAACCAGAACAAGCTCAACGATGCCCTTTTGCTCACAATGGAGCAGACCGGCGAGGAAGTGAAGCTGTCGTCGGAATTTGATAAGAAAATGCTGCGCGACGCCCAGCCCGGCGACTGTCCCAACGGTGGCGCATACTACGGCGATACCTACGTTACCAACGCCAAAAACGGCGGCGCTCGCGACCACGACGGCGACACCGGGAACCAGGTGTGCGCCGTTATCGACTACGAAATCACGGTGCCGGCCAACGTTGTGCTGCGCGTGAGCACCATCAGCGGCGACATCGACATTGCGGGCCTGACCGGCGCCATCGACGCCAAATCCATCAGTGGCTTCGTGGATGTGACCTGGCCCGATAACCAGGGCGCCGAGCTGGCCCTGAAAACCATTACCGGCGAGGTGTATACCGACCAGGACATTGCGTTCGACCCCGAGCCCCGGAAAAACCCCATCGTGGGCTACTTGGTCAAGGGTACGCTCCGGGGCAGCGGCCCGCTCGTCCGGCTCGAATCCATCAGCAACGACGTGTATTTCCGCAAGCGCCCGTAACCATCGGCTCGACCGGCAGTTTCCCCACGAAATCAAGCTCTATCAAGCCTGAGGCTGGATTTTTTGTGGCTGAAAATCAGGTTTTGGGTTAATCAATATGGTTTTCGTCGGCATCGGCCACGAAGCATTTTCAGGCAACGGGGCCGGGCATTATCGGGGAGCAGGGCTGCAACCCGCTTCGTCGATGACAGGGGTGCCGGCCGGCACTTGGTGAGTGAAATGGCCGCATGTGCCCGCTCGGACCCGCTGCCTGAAACTGATTTCCATCCAGAAGCAGCCCGCTATAATCTTGCGCGTCTTTGCCCGCTATTCTTCCTCTTCTTCTTTCTGCAAACCAGTACCGCTCGTATGTTCTTGCCCTCTATTTCGCGCCCTTTTTTTCTGCTTTTGGGGTTGCTGGCCCTGGCTTTTTCACCGGCCAGGGCTCAGGCGTCCGCTGCTGCCAACCAGGACTCTGCCATGGCCACGCTCGCCCCCAAGCGCCAGCTGGCCGCCCTGCGCATGAGCCAGCCCATCAAGCTCGACGGCGTGCTCGATGAAGCCGTGTGGCGCGATGCCACCGTCGCCACCGACTTCATCCAGAACCGGCCCAACCCCGGCCCCCACGAAAAACACCCCACCGAGGTGCGCGTGCTCTACGACGATGCCGCGATATACATCGGCGCTGTGATGCACGACGTGTCGACCGATTCCATCCCGCGCGAGCTCACCGACCGCGACAACTTTGGCAATACGGACTTCATCGGTGTCTTTTTCGACACTTACCAGGACAAGCTCAACGGTTACGCCTTTTTCGTGACCACCGGCGGCGTGCAGATGGACGCCCGCTACTCGCCGGCCAGCGGCGAAGACTTTGCCTGGAACGCCGTGTGGGAAAGCCGCACCGCGCTGCGAGGCACCGATTGGGTGGCCGAAATCCGCATTCCCTACTCGGCCCTGCGCTTCAGCACGGCCGAAATTCAGCAGTGGGGCCTGAACTTTATGCGGCAGCGCAAGCGCGAAAACCAGGCGTTTTTCTGGAACGAAGTGCGGCCCGGCGTCGATGGCTTTGTGAACCAGTGGGGCGTGCTCACGGGCCTGCGCGACCTCAAGCCGCCGCTGCGCCTCTCGCTCACGCCCTACGTTTCGACCTACGTCGACCATTACCCCTTCAACGAGCAGGGCAAAAAGAACACGAGCACGAGCTTCAACGGCGGGGCCGACGTGAAGTGGGGCATCAACGAAAGCTTCACGCTCGACGCCACGCTCGTGCCCGATTTCGGGCAGGTGCAGAGCGACAACCAGGTGCTCAACCTCTCGCCATTTGAAGTGCAGTTCAACGAAAACCGGCAGTTTTTTACCGAGGGCACGGAGCTGTTCAACAAGGGCGGGCTGTTTTATTCGCGGCGGGTGGGGGCCACGCCCATCGGCTTCGGGCGGGTGGGCGGGCAGCTGCGCAAGGGCACCCGCGAGGCCGACGGCGTGCGGCGCGGCGGCGAGTTTGTGGTGGAAAACCCCGGCGTGACGCGCCTGCTCAACGCTACTAAGGTGTCGGGGCGCACGAGCAAGGGCCTGGGCGTGGGCATTTTCAACGCCCTGAGCAACGACGTGTACGCCACGGTGCAGGACAGCAGCAGCGGCGCCCGGCGCGACATTCTCACCCAGCCTTTCGCCAACTACAGCATCGTGGTGCTGGACCAGAGCCTGAAGAACAACTCCTTCGTGAGCCTCATCAACACCAATGTGACGCGCGCCGGTCGCACCTACGACGCCAATGTGACCGGCGGCCTGTTTCGCTTCGCCGACAAGAAAAATGCCTACGCCCTGGACGGCCGCCTGGTGTACTCGCGGCGCCGGGGCACGGCTTTCGGCAGCGAGGAAAAAATCAGCGACCAGGACGGCTACAAGTACGCCATCGGCCTGAGCAAAATCAGCGGCAACCTGACCTGGAGCCTCAACCACGGCATCGAGTCGGACACCTACAACCCCAACGACCTGGGCATTCTGTTCGGCAACAACAATATTTCGCAGTCTGCCCAGGTCGTTTACCAGAAATTCAAGCCTTTCTGGAAGGTCAACA
>JAYSZD010000756.1:0-23814 GCA_043738185.1 Hymenobacter sp.
TGTCGGCGGTCTGCCAGCAGCGGATCAGCACTTCGCCGACGCGGCCCATGGCCTGGCTGTCCGACGAGATGATCGAGAAGGCGCCGATGTCGTGCAGGATGTCTTCGGCGGCGATGGTCTCGCGCCGAATGCGGCTTTCGGCAAAGGCGATGTCCTCGGGGATCGAGGCGTCGAGGTGGTGGCAGACCATGAGCATGTCGAGGTGCTCGTCGATGGTGTTCACCGTGAAGGGCCGCGTGGGGTTGGTGCTGGAGGGGATGACGTTCGGCTCGCCGCAGATTTTGATGATGTCGGGCGCGTGGCCGCCGCCCGCCCCCTCGGTGTGGTAGGAATGGATGGTGCGGCCCTTGAACGCGGCCGTGCTCGTTTCCACGAAGCCGCTCTCGTTCAGCGTATCGGTGTGGATGCAGACCTGCACGTCGTATTCCTCGGCAATGCTGAGGCACATGTCGATGGCCGCCGGAGTGGTGCCCCAGTCCTCGTGCAGCTTGAAGCCCAGCGCCCCGGCCTCGGCCTGCTCGCGCAGCCCCTCCGGCTTCGAGGCGTTGCCCTTGCCCAAGAAGCCGAAGTTGAGCGGGTAGGCCTCGGTGGCCTTCAGCATGGTTTCGAGGTAGAACGCGCCGGGCGTGCAGGTGGTGGCGTTGGTGCCGGCGGCAGGACCGGTGCCGCCCCCAATCATGGTGGTCACGCCCGAGGCCAGCGCCTCCGGTATCTGCTGGGGGCTGATGAAATGGATGTGGCAGTCGATGCCGCCGGCGGTGAGCAGCTGGCCTTCGCCGGCAATGACTTCGGTAGTCACGCCCACCACCATACCCGCCGTGACGCCGGGCATGATGTGCGGGTTGCCGGCCTTGCCGATGCCCACGATGCGCCCGCCCTTGATGCCGATGTCGGCTTTGAAAATGCCGGTGTAATCGACCACCAGCGCGTTGGTGATGACTAAATCCAGCGCATCGGCCGGGCCGATGCCGGCGGCCTGGCCCATGCCGTCGCGCAGCACCTTGCCGCCGCCGAACTTGCATTCCTCGCCGTACACGCAGTAGTCGCGTTCAACTTCAATCAGCAGGCCGGTATCGCCGAGGCGCACCCGGTCGCCGGTGGTGGGGCCGTACATGTCCGCATACGCGCGGCGGGAGATGGGGAGGGACATGGTATTGTCAGGTATTCATTAGAAGTTTCGAGTAACTAATAAATGAAGCTGAATTGTTTTTCACGGTAATAAAACAGTATACGCCTACCAATTTTATCTAAAAAAATTGTCACAGACTGTGAGCCTTCAGCTGGTGAAGAAGTGCAAATAAATACTCTTATATGCTCGTTTGGTTTATTCGCGTTTTTTGTATAATCAATTTTAAACATAGTATCGAAAGGGCTTTCAGAATTAATAAGCGCAATCTTTTTATTCGTTTCATCAATACTTATTTTTATAGCATTGGGCTTGTAATCTATTTCTGTTGCTTTTCCATTGATGTCGCATTTCAAGGTTTTGATGCTATAGATATTCTGAGCAGAAGCAGGCAGAAAATCAAAAGCAATAAGCAAAGCTGTGATTAGTAAAAATCGTATCATTATCGAAAGATTATAAAGATTAAACAACGGAGAAAGCATCAAAAACTACTTCGTCTTTGCTGTCAAATTTTAGCCCCAATACAGCTGCGGCTTGATATCTCAAATTATCTCTTTTCTTATTGATACTGTTAGAAATTGACGCTACTTCAGATTTGAACTTATTTTGAGAGTCACAGAGTATAACCTTCACTAAAACCCTAGTGATATCTCTGGAGAATTCAATAAAACTGTCTTCGATGTATTCACAATGAACCGTCAAGCCATCTGAATTGAGGTATTTGTTAAGCAATGTCTTTGCTTTCACCTTCTGCTTTTCGTTCATGTCTTTTCGCTAAATATTTTTGACTTCAGTTGGTTTTCAGCAAAGTACCGTTTTTCTGTTTCTCCAGCGCCTGCTGCTTCTTTCCAGCATCATCCAGCTTGCCATCAATGAGCCCATTGCCGCCGTACACGATGCGCTCGCCGGCCAGGGCCACCAGGCGCACGCGCTTGCGCTCGCCGGGCTCGAAGCGCACCGCCGTGCCGGCCGGGATGTTGAGGCGGAAACCGTAGGCGGCCGCGCGGTCGAAGTGCAGCGCCGCGTTGGTTTCGAAGAAGGGATAGTGCGAGCCGACCTGCACGGGCCGGTCGCCCATGTTCACGACGTCCACGTCAACCGTGGCGCGGCTTTCGTTGAGGATGATTTCGGCCGGGTGCAGCTGGTATTCGCCGGGCTGGGGGTGGCTGGCTTTGGCGGGCGCGGCGCCGGGGGCCGGGGCGCGGCTCAGGCCAGAGCCGTAGAGGGCCAGGGCGGCATCGCCGGTTTCGCGGCAGATGGGGTGGTGCACGGTCACGAGTTTGGTACCGTCGGGGAAGGTGCCTTCGATTTGGACTTCGTGGAGCATGTCGGCCACACCGGGCAGCACGTCGGCCAGGCCCAGCAGCTGCTTGCCCTTGTCCATGAGCACTGCTACCCGCTCGCCGTCGCGGATGAACTCCAGCAGCTGCGTGGCGATGAGGGCCAGGGCTTCGGGGTAGTTCAGGAGCAGGCCGCGGGCGTAGCGCTTCTGCGCCACCACGCCGGCCTGGTGCAGGATGAGCTTGTCGAGGTCTTTGGGGGAGAGGTGCATTTGATGCTTCGCTTAATGAGGAGTTGAGAATGAGGAATGGAGAATTATCGTCTGATAATTCTCCATTCCTCACCAGGAACTGATGCTACGCACTCCCCCGGTTACGTAGCGACCTGGTGTTGAAACATATTTTACCAGATTATGTAAATATGTTTCATGGGTTGAAACATATTTGCGTGCCTCAGTCGAATATGTTTCAACACCAGGTCGCTGCGTAACCGGGGGAGTGCATGAAACCGGTTAATAATGCTGAAATATCATCCACCCGCCGTACGCTATGCACAGCAGCGACGACAAGGTAACGGTGCCAAACTTCAGCACCCGGCTAATGCGCATGCGCCGCGTAAACGGCACGCTGCACAGCCCAGCCACGATGAACATGCCCAGAATGGAGCCGGTGCCAAACACCAGAAAATAGAGCACGCTCAGCCACGGGTTGCGGATTTCGCTCATCACCAGCAGCACCAGCGCGCCGCTGCCGGCCAGGCCGTGGAGCAGGCCCACGGCGTAGGCGGCGCGCGATGGCGCCACGCCGGGCCGCACCTTGGCGGCGGCGCGGCGCTGGTCGAGCAGGCGGCTGATGCCCATGACGACGAGCATGAGGCCCACGGCAGCTTCAAAGTAGCCGGAAGTGAGGAACGTGACGCGGCCCAGCAGGATGACACTGCCCACAACCACCAGCGTGGTGGTGTGGCCCAGGCCCCAATAGACGCCGTCGCGCAGGGCTTCGGCCAGAGTATCGCGGCGTGAAATAAGGCTGCCCACAGCCAACAGGTGGTCGGGTTCGAAAGCATGACCCACTCCGGCTACAGAGGCGAATAATATGGGCAAAAGCGCTTGCATAAGCAGGTGTTAACAGCGAAATATACTCCGAATGCCGTCAAATACCCATCTACTGTGAGGCTATTTGTATAATCATCTGCTTTTTACATCGACGCTAACAGCATCTGAAAAGGAGGTTAATTCTAATGCGGGCGGGGAAAAAAGGGGGATTGAACGCCCCCTTCAGGCACTCAATCCCCCGTTGTGCAAAGCTGCTGCTACCAGCCGTTGTTATAGCAGCTCCACGCCCGCTTCGGCCAGCTCCTGGCGCACGGCCTCGGGCCAGATGCTAACCTGCACTTCCCCGATGTGGACCTTGCGCAGCAAAAACATGCTCACCCGCGACTGCCCAATGCCGCCGCCAATGCTCTGCGGCAACTCGTCGGCCAGCAGCAGGCGGTGGAAATGCAGGTCCTGGCGCTCGGGGCAGCCGCGCAGTTCCAGCTGGCGGGCCAGGGCGGCCTTGTCCACCCGAATGCCCATGCTGGACACTTCGAAGGACGTTTCCAGCATGGGGTTCCAGAGCAGAATGTCGCCGTTCAGGCCGTAGTAGCCGGCTTCGGTGGGCGTGCTCCAGTCGTCGTAGTCGGGGGCGCGGCCGTCGTGAATTTCGCCGTGGCTCAGCTCCCCGCCGATGCCCATCAGGAACACGGCGCCGTGCTCGCGGGCGGCCTCGTGCTCGCGTTGCTTGGGCGTGAGGTCGGGGTAGCGCCGCAGCAGGTCCTCGGCGTGCACGAAGGCAATGCGGGCCGGCAGCGTGGGCTCGATGCCAAACCGCTCGTGTACCAGCTGCTCGGTGGTTTTCAGGGCCTCGTAAATGGTTTCCACCGTGGCTTGCAGGAACGGAATGGTGCGCTGCTCGGGCAAAATGTGCTTTTCCCAGTCCCACTGGTCCACGTAGATGGAGTGAATGGGGCTGTAATCTTCGTCGGGACGCAGGGCGCGCATGTCCGTCAGCAGGCCTCTGCCGGCCGGAATGCCCAGCTCGCGCAGGCGCAGGCGCTTCCATTTGGCCAGCGAGTGCACCACCACGGCGCGCTGTTCGCCCAGGGCTTTAATGGGGAAGGCCACGGGCCGTTCCGTGCCGTTCAAATCGTCGTTGATGCCGGTGCCGTCGAGCACCACCAGCGGAGCCGATACTTTCACCAGGTGCAGCTGCCGCGCCAGTTCCCCGGCAAAGGTTTCCTTGACGAAGGTGATGGCCTCTTCGGTTTCGAGCAGGTCGGCGACGGTGGGCCAGGCGGCGGGAGTGGAAATGGTTTTCATGGGTGTGAAGTGGGGGTTAAGAAGGTTGAAAAAATGGTATTAATTGAATTTCGAAGACTTGGGTTTGGGCAATAGGCAGCCACCTCCCCGGCAGGGAGTTTTTTGTGATTCCGGAAATCGGCCTTAAAGGCTGGGAAGGCAAAAAAAAAGCCTTCCGAGTCACGGAAGGCTTTTCAAATTGAAAATATGTTCTTGGGTTAATCCCTTGGAACAATAGCCTCCCTGTCTCGGAATAAATTATTATTATTCGAGTTATTCAGGAAGAAATTATTGCTCATGAAGGTCATTGAGGCTGTTTTTGGTCTTAACTAAAGGCAAATTAGGCGTAATTAATTTAATACGCAAACATTAATTTCGAAATGTGCCTGCATGCCTTCAAAAATGAATCAATTAAAAAACGGTCGGACCAAACGCAGTTAATGCAGCTTTCCTGCTCCGCTGAAGAACCCCAAACAAAGCGCGCAGAGCTGCTTCGTTTGGGGTTCGCCTGGCGTTCAACTGGTTTTTCGGGCCGGTGCTACGCGCGTTATATAATTGTACTCCGGCCGTAAGCCACGTTGCTGCGGTGCAGGTGGCAGTCCCTCAAGTCGAGCACGCCGTAGGCAATGAAGCTGCCCACCTGCTCGGTGGTGTAGGAAGGCCCGGCGCTGAGCTCCGGGGTTAGCACCTGCTCGTTCAGGGCGTTTTCGACGGCGGCGCGCACGGCTTCGGCTTCCTGGGGCAAGCCGAAGTAGTCGAGCATCATGGCTGCCGACAGGATGGCGGCAATGGGATTGGCAATGCCCTGGCCTTTGGCCTGCGGGAAGGAGCCGTGAATGGGCTCGAACAGCGCGGCGCCGTCGCCGACCGAAGCGGAAGGCAGCAGGCCGAGGGAGCCTGCAATCACCGAAGCCTCGTCGGAAAGAATGTCGCCGAACATGTTTTCGGTCAGCACCACGTCGAACTGCCGGGGATTAAGAATGAGCTGCATCGCGGCATTGTCGACAAAAAGGTAGTCGACGGCCACCGTCGGGTATTCCGGGGCCATGGCCTGCACCACCTCGCGCCAGAGCCGGGAAGTTTCCAGCACGTTGGCTTTGTCCACGAGCGTGAGCTTTTGGCGGCGGCCCTGCGCGGCGCGAAAGGCGCGGTGGGCAATGCGCGCTATTTCGGCGCGGTTGTAGGTGCAGTTGTCGTAGGCGGTGCCGTCGGGCAGGCGGCCCTTCTCCCCAAAGTACACGCCGCCGGTGAGCTCCCGAAAAATGAGCAGGTCGGTGCCGGCAATGCGGTCGGGGCGCAGCGGCGAAAAGTCCAGCAGCTGCTCGTAGGCCGTCACGGGGCGAATGTTGGCGTAGAGGCCCAGGCTTTTGCGGAGCGCGAGCAGGCCCTGCTCGGGGCGCACTTTGGCGGCGGGGTCGTGGTCGTACTTCGGGTCGCCGATGGCGCCGAGGAGCACGGCGTCGGCCCGGCGGCAGGCCTCTAGGGTAGCGTCGGGCAGGGGGCAGCCGGTGGCGTCGATGGCGCAGGCGCCCATCAGGCAGTAGTCGAAGGTGAAGTGGTGGCCGAACCGCTCGGCCACGGCCTTCAGCACGCGCACGGCCTCACCGCACACTTCCGGGCCAATGCCGTCGCCGGCCAATACGGCAATTCGTTTACTCAAATACTCCATGTGCGCTGTTCTTCGTAGGTAGTGATGGCGGCCTGCTGGCTGAGCAGGTAATCAATGTCGTCGTAGCCGTTGATGAGGCACTCTTTTTTGTAGGGGTCGAGGTCGAAGGCGATGCTTTCTTCCCACACGGGCACCGTCAGGGTCTGGGCGGGCAGGTCCACCACCAGCTGCGTGCTGGGGTAATGCGTGACGCGGGCCAGCAGGCGCTCGAGCGTGGCGGCCGGCACTTGCAGCGGCAGCAGTCCGGTATTCAGGGCGTTGCCCCGAAAAATATCGGCGAAGAAGCTGGAAACCACCACCCGAAACCCGGCGTCGTACAGGGCCCAGGCAGCATGCTCACGGCTG
This sequence comes from Hymenobacter sp., assembly GCA_043738185.1. Classification (GTDB taxonomy): domain Bacteria; phylum Bacteroidota; class Bacteroidia; order Cytophagales; family Hymenobacteraceae; genus Hymenobacter. The sequence goes on from JAYSZD010000756.1 coordinate 6,760, forward strand.
GAGCCGCAGCCAAAATTCTGGCCCGCCAGCAGTATCTGGCCGTGGTAGCGGGTGTCGTTCAGCACAAACCCCAGCTTGGGCTCGCCGGTGGAGGCGTAGCGCCAATCGGCAAACAGGTTGGCGCCGAAGCCCTCCCGCGTGGTCGCTTTCAGGAACCGGGCCGGAATAATCTGGTCGGTATCAATATTTTCGATGGGCAGCGGAACCGCCGTAGAGCGCAGCGTCTGAAATTTGTCCATGGGAATTGGGGGCGTTAGGGGGCGGAACGGCGGCGTGGGACGACAGGTGGAGCTCCGGTTGCCGCGGCAGCTGGGCGGCGTAGCGTATCCAGTCGATGGACGGTTTCTTATCGTATGCCAACGGCTTGAAGTAAGGCAGCATATTGGTTTAATTATTTGGCTGTTAGACTTTATACAATCGGGCCCTGACGTTCACCCCATCCCCCAACCCCTTCCCCTCCGGGGGAAGGGGAACTAGTCTTAGCGATAACGCTATTTTTCAGAACTATAACCAAGGTTAGTCCCCCTTCCCCCGGAGGGGAAGGGGCTAGGGGATGGGGTGAACGCGAAGGCGAGCTAGAGCATATCAACTCTGAGGTTAGGGGGTGAGGTCAATTCAAATACCGGGTAATGTCCACGATGCGGCCCTCAACCGCCGTGATGGCGGCCACCAGCGGGCTGGCCAGCAGCGTGCGCGCCCCCGGCCCCTGGCGCCCCTCGAAGTTGCGGTTGGAGGTGGAAACGCAGTAGGCCCCGGCCGGAATCTTGTCGTCGTTCATGGCCAGGCAGGCGCTGCAGCCGGGCTGGCGCAACTCGAAGCCGGCCTGCGCCAGAATCTTGTCGAGCCCTTCGGCAATGGCCTGCTGCTCCACCCATTTCGAGCCGGGCACAATGATGGCCTCGACGTGCGGCGCCTTATGCTTGCCCTGCACGTAGGCCGCCACGGCGCGCAAATCCTCGATACGGGAGTTGGTGCAGCTGCCAATGAAGACGTAGTTTATTTCCTTGCCCAGCAGCGACTCGCCCGGCCGAAACCCCATGTACTGCAACGACTGCTCGAAGCTGGCGGCTTCGCCCGCGGCCACCCGCGCCGGAATGTGCCCCGTGAGGGCCATGCCCATGCCAGGGTTGGTGCCGTAGGTAATCATCGGGACGATGGCGGCCCCGTCCACGGCCAGCTCGGCTTCAAATTCGGCGTCCTCGTCCGAGTACAGGGTTTGCCAATAGGCCAGCGCCTGCTCCCAGTGCTCGTCCTGGGGCGCGTAGTGGCGGCCCTGCAGGTAGGCAAAGGTGGTGGCGTCGGGCGCAATCAGGCCCCCACGGGCGCCCATTTCAATGCTCATGTTGCACACGGTCATCCGGCCTTCCATGCTCAGGGCGCGAATGGCACTGCCGGCGTATTCCACGAAATAGCCCGTGGCGCCGCCCGTACCCAGTTGCGCAATGACGTGCAGAATGAGGTCTTTGGCCGTGACGCCGGGCCGCAGCGCGCCGTCAATGGTAATACGCATGCGTTTGGGCCGGCTCAGGAGCAGGCATTGGGTGGCCAGCACCTGCGTTACCTGGCTGGTGCCGATGCCGAAGGCAATGGCCCCGAACGCGCCGTGCGTGGAGGTGTGGCTGTCGCCGCACACTAGGGTCATGCCCGGTTGGGTGAGGCCCAGCTCGGGCCCGATGACGTGCACGATGCCCTGGTTTTCGTGACCCAGCCCAAACAGCTCGATGCCAAAGTGGGCGCAGTTCTCGGTTAGCTTGTCGACCTGGGCCCGGGACACGGGGTCGGTGATGGGCAGGTGCTGGTTGCGGGTTGGCACGTTGTGGTCGGCGGTGGCCACTATCTGGCCGGGGCGAGGCAGGGGCAGGCCGCGCGCGCGCAGCTCGTCAAACGCCTGCGGGCTGGTAACCTCGTGAATCAGGTGGCGGTCGATGTAAAACACCTCCAGCCCGCCCGGAATGGCCTTCACGACGTGCGACTCCCAGATTTTATCGAATAAGGACTTGGGCATTGCCGGGTGGGATTTGCTGATGAAATAAGACCGTCATGCTGAGCATGACGACCTTTTAAGTTAGTTGAATCCTCAATTCGCATTAACCAGTCGCTCCTGCTCCACCAGGCAGTGGAGGTCGTGGTCGATGACTTCCTTCTGGCGGTCGGCGAGCTGCAAAAACGAGGCATACGCCTTGTTCAGGGAGTGCCGGTCGAAGTCGTAGCCAATTTTCTGGAGGCGGTAGGCCAGGGCGGCGCGGCCGGAGCGCGCGGTGAGCACAATCGACGAGTCGGCCATGCCCACGTCGCGTGGATTCATGATTTCGTAGGTTTCGCGGTGCTTGATGACGCCGTCCTGGTGAATGCCGCTGGAATGCGAAAACGCGTTGGCGCCCACCACGGCCTTGTTGGCCTGCACCGGCATGCTCATCAGGTGGGCCACCAGAGCCGAGGTTTCGGCCAGCAGCGGGGTCGTGATGTTGGTGTCGAGCTGCAGGTAGGGATGCTGGCGGAGCACCATCACCACTTCTTCCAAAGCGGTGTTGCCGGCCCGCTCCCCTACCCCGTTGATGGTGCACTCAATCTGACGCGCCCCGTTGATGACGCCCGCGATGGAATTGGCGGTGGCCATGCCCAGGTCGTTGTGGCAGTGCGTGGAGAGCGTGACGGTGTGAATACCGGTCACATTCTCAGCCAAGTATTTGATTTTGGCGCCGTACTCCCCGGGCAGGCAGTAGCCGGTGGTGTCCGGAATGTTGAGCACGGTGGCCCCGGCCCGGATGGCGGCCTCGCACACGCGGGCCAGGAACACATTGTCGGTGCGGCCGGCGTCCTCGGCGTAAAACTCCACGTCTTCCACAAAGGATTTGGCCAGCTTCACGGCGGCTACGGCACGGGCCAGCACGTCGGCCTGCGTGCTGCACAGCTTGTAGCGAATGTGCGACTCGGACGTGCCGATGCCGGTGTGAATGCGCGGGTAGCGCGCCGGTTTCAAGGCCTCGGCCGCCACGCGGATGTCGTTTTCCACGGCCCGCGACAGCCCGCAGACCGTGGCCTCGCGGGTTTGGGCCGCAATGGCCTGCACGGCCCCAAAATCGCCGGGGCTCGACACCGGAAAGCCGGCCTCAATCACATCCACGCCCAGCAGCTCCAGCTGCCGGGCAATGACGAGTTTCTCCTCGCGGTTCAGCTTGCAGCCCGGCACTTGCTCGCCGTCGCGCAGGGTGGTATCGAAAATGTGTATTTTTTGATTGGCCATGACATTCGCGGTTCGGAGCGCTTAGTCTTCGCAAGTACACCGTTACCACCAGCGTCCGGAAACTAATTTTCCGACAGCTTACTATTTCTAAAGGTGAAATATTTTGTCACAACCATTTATAAAACAGTTATTTGGTTAAATTTCAAATACAATAGCTAAGCCTGACCAACGGGGCATTTTGACCGTTATGCTGAGCATTCTGCGCATCAAGCAGAGACCGAAGCATCTCGCGTGCGGTAGCAGTTAGTTAGTGATGTTACGCAGTGCTTTCGTTTAACTGCGGCTGGGAGTGTAGCGCGGACTGTGTAGTCCGCGTCCCCGCGCCACTAAAGCGACCCAAACGGCGCAGCGACGCGGACTACAAAGTCCGCGCTACACTTTACGGCGTAACAGCAGTTAATTACTCACACGGTAGCGATGCGTCGGCAAGCTCAGTATGACGGTGCTTTGGTTTGTTGTTCCAAGTTCGGGCTAGCTCAGCTCGGCCACCTTGGCGGCGGCTTTGGAGCGCAGTTGGCGCACGGTGGCACCGGTTTGCCACAGCTCCGAGTCGCGCACTTCTTTCAACTCGGCATCCAGCTCCTGGCGGTAGTTGGGCGTGGAGCCGCGCTGAATGGTGCGGGCGGCCTCCTGGCCCGATGCCACGCTGTCGTACAGCTCGTTGAGCACCGGCAGGGTGGCTTCACGGAAGCGCCCTTTCCAGTCCAGGGCCCCGCGCTGGGCCGTCACCGAGCAGTTGGCGAACATCCAGTCCATGCCGTTTTCGCCCACCAGCGGCACCAGGCTCTGGGTGAGCTCCTCCACGGTTTCGTTGAAGGCTTCGGAGGGCGAGTGGCCGCGCTGGCGCAGCACCTGGTACTGCGCCTCGATGATGCCGGCCAGGGCGCCCATCAGCACGCCGCGCTCGCCGGTGAGGTCGGAGTAGACTTCCTTCTTAAAATCAGTCTCGAAGAGGTAGCCAGAGCCCACGCCGATGCCCATGGCCACGGCTTTTTCGTAGGCGTGGCCGGTGGCATCCTGAAACACGGCAAACGAGGAATTGAGCCCGCCGCCGGCCTGAAACAGGCGCCGCAGGCTGGTGCCGCTGCCCTTGGGCGCCACCAGCACCACGTCCACGTCGGCGGGCGGAATGATATTGGTCTGGTCGTTGAAGGTAATGCCGAAGCCGTGCGAGAAATACAGGGTTTTGCCGGGCGTAAGTTTGCTTTTGAGCATGGGCCACAGCGCAATCTGGCCGGCATCGCTCAGCAGGTTGCAGATGATGGTGCCGCGCCCGGCCGCTTCTTCCAGCGAGAACAACGTTTCGCCCTCCACCCAGCCGTCGCGAATGGCGCGGTCCCAGGAGGCCGTACCCTGGCGCTGTCCCACAATCACATTAAAGCCGTTGTCGCGCATGTTCAGGGCCTGGCCGGGCCCCTGCACGCCGTAGCCAATGACGGCAATGGTGTCGTCGCGGAGGACTGCCAGGGCTTTTTCCAGCGGGAATTCCGCGCGGGTAACTACGTTTTCGTCGACGCCGCCAAAATTGATTTGTGCCATGTGGGGTTGGGGGTTGGGTTGTAGCGTGGACTCTGCGAGTCCGCGCATGGGGTGAATGGATTTGCTTTCAAAACGCGGACTCGCAGCGTCCACGCTACATGGCGAACACGCCGTCACGGTCGTTGAGAAACTCGTTTTCGATGACTTCTTCGCCGGGCTTGGCTTGCTCGAAGGCCCGCAGCTGGCGGTTGAAGCCGTCGCTGGCCTTGATGATGGCAATGCGGGCGCTGCGCACGAACTCGATGAGGCCGAACGGCTGCAAGGCCCGCAGCAGGGCGTCGGTTTCCTGGCGGTGGCCGGTGGTTTCAAACACCGTGTAATCCTGGCGGATGGCTACGGCGCGGGCCCCGTTTTCGCGCAGCAGCCGCTCCACCAGTGCCCGCTTGGCAATCACGTCGGTGGGCACCTTGTAGAGGGCCATTTCCTGCCACACCACTTCCTCGTTGGAGTTGAAATACACCTTCAGCACTTCCACCTGCTTCTCCATCTGCCGGGCAATCTTGCGCACCACTTCCTCGGTTTCGGTGATGACGATGCTGAAGCGGTGAATGCCGTCAATCTCCGACGGCGACGTGTTCAGGCTCTCAATGTTGATTTTGCGGCGCGAGAAAATGATGGCAATGCGGTTGAGCAGCCCGATGTGGTTTTCGGTGTAAGCCGTGATGTTGTATTCCTGGCGCTCCATACTGAATTAAAAATTAAAAATGAAGAATTAAAAATGAGGCTCATAATCAGAGTAAATCAGGTTTTTAGTGCGCATCAGCAAGGATAATTTGGAGGCTGACGCCTCTTTTCGCATTCATTACCTGATTTTTTAATTTTTAATTCCCCACTACCGCAGCCGGATTTCGCTCACGCTGCATCCTTGCGGCACCATCGGGAAAATGTTCTGCTCCTGGGCCACCATCACTTCCAGCAGGAACGAGCCGGGATGCGCCAGCATGGCCGCCAGCGCCGGCCGTAGGTCCGGCCGCTCCAGCACGCGCTGGCCCGCAATGCGGTAGCCGCGGGCCACGGCCACGTAATCGGGACTCTCGATGTCCACAAACGAGTAGCGGCGCCCGCTGAACAGCTCCTGCCACTGCCGCACCATGCCCAGAAACTGGTTGTTGAGCACGATGATTTTCACGGCGATGCCGGTTTGCATGAGCGTGCCCAGCTCCTGAATGGTCATCTGCACGCCCCCGTCGCCGATGATGGCCACTACCACCGCATCGGGCTGCCCGAATTTGGCCCCGATGGCGGCCGGTAGCGCGAAGCCCATGGTGCCCAGCCCGCCGCTGGTGATGTGTCGGCGCGACTGGTTGAGGCGGCCGTAGCGGCAGGTCACCATCTGGTGCTGGCCCACGTCGCTCACCAGAATGGCCTCGCCCTGGGTCAGCTCGTTCAGCTGCTGTATGACTTCTGCCATGGTCAGCTCACCGGTGGTGGGAAACAAGGCATCCCGAATCACGGCGTCCACTTCCTGAACCTGAAAATCGTCGAAACGCTGCCGCCAGGCTGGGTGTGTGCGCTGTTCCACTGCCTGGCAGAGCAGCGGCAGCGTGTGCTTGCAGTCGCCCCACACGGCCACAGTAGAGGCCACGTTCTTATCGATTTCGGTGGGGTCGATGTCCAGGTGAATCACCTGGGCCTGGCGGGCATACTTGTCGAGACGGCCCGTCACCCGGTCGTCGAAGCGCATGCCGATGGCAATCAGCACGTCGCACTCGTTGGTGAGCACGTTGGGGCCGTAGTTGCCGTGCATGCCCAGCATGCCCACGTTCAGGGGGTGGCTGGAAGGCAGCACCCCGGCCCCCAGAATGGTCCAGGCGGCGGGAATGCCGCTCTTTTCGATAAACTCCTGAAACTCCCGCTCGGCCCCGCCCAGCACCACGCCCTGGCCCCAGAGCACCAGTGGGCGCTGGGCCCGATTGATGAGCGCGGCGGCCTGCGCCACCGCCGCAGGCCGCACCACCGGCACGGGCCGGTAGCTGCGAATGTGCGTGCAGGGCACGTAGCCGGCCCAGACCACGGCGTCGATTTGAGCATTTTTGGTGATGTCAATCAGCACCGGGCCGGGCCGGCCACTCCGGGCAATGTAGAAGGCCTTGGCCAGGATGCCAGGAATTTCGCTGGCCTGCGTCACCTGGTAATTCCACTTCGTAACCGGTGCCGTGATGTTGATAACGTCGATTTCCTGAAAGGCGTCGGTGCCCAGCAAGTGCGCGTATACCTGCCCCGTGATGCACACCAGCGGCGTGCTGTCGATGTGCGCATCGGCCAGGCCCGTGACCAGGTTGGTGGCTCCCGGCCCGCTGGTGGCAAACACCACCCCCACCTTGCCCGAGGCGCGGGCATAGCCCTGCCCGGCGTGAATGCCACCCTGCTCGTGCCGCACCAGCACGTGGGTCAGCTGCTCCTTAAAGTCATACAGCGCGTCGTAAATGGGCAGAATGGCTCCGCCGGGATAGCCAAAAATGGTATCCACGCCTTCGGCCAGCAGCCCCAGCAGCAGCGCTTCGGCCCCGGAAACCTCGCGAGGTGCGGTGGCAGAAGCATCCAAAACGGGGAGCGTTTGCGGGTTCATAGCGGGTGGCTTTTAAGAATAATTGAAATTGACTTAGGCCCGATGGACTTATTTTCCAGCTCCTTACTCATCCGTAAGGCAGCCGGTGCTGGCGCTGCCCACGGTGCGGATGTACTTGCGCAGCACCCCGCGCGTGGCGTTGGGCGCGGGCGGCTGCCACCGGGCCCGGCGGGCTTGCAGCACGGCGGCCTCCACGCGCAGGTCGATGGTGTTGGCGCGGGCATCGAGGGCAATCCAGTCGCCGTTTTCGACCAGGGCAATGGGGCCGCCGTCGTAGGCCTCGGGGCAGACGTGGCCGATGACAAACCCGTGGGTGCCGCCCGAAAACCGACCGTCGGTAATCAGCGCCACCTTATCGCCCAGGCCCGCGCCCATGATGGCGGAGGTGGGCTTGAGCATTTCGGGCATGCCCGGCCCGCCCTTCGGCCCCACGTAGCGAATGACGACGACGTGGCCGGCTTCGACCAGGCCCCGCGCCAGGCCGTCATTGATTTCCTCTTCCGAATCAAACACGAGGGCCGGGCCGGCAAACTGCTCGCCTTCCTTACCCGAAATCTTGGCCACTGCGCCTTCCGGGGCCAGGTTGCCGTAGAGAATCTGAATGTGGCCGTCGGCTTTCAGCGGCCGCGAGCTGGGGCGCAGCAAGTCCTGCCCGGCGCCCAGGGGCGTGATGCCGACCAGGTTTTCGGCCAGCGTCCGGCCGGTCACGGTGAGGGTGTCGCCCGTTATCAGGCCTTCTTCGAGCAGCGTTTTCAGCACGGCGGGCACGCCACCCAGGGCCGAGAGGTCCTCCATCAGGTACCGGCCGCTGGGCTTGAGGTCGGCCAGCACCGGCACCCGGTTGCTGATGGCCTGAAAATCGGCCAGGGTCAGCGGCACGCCGGCGGCGTTGGCAATGGCCAGCAGGTGAATGACGGCATTGGTGGAGCCGCCGAGCACAGTGGTCACCACCATGGCATTTTCAAACGCCTCCCGCACCAGAATATCGCGGGGCTTAAGGTCGCGCTCCAGCAGCAGGCGCAGGTAGTGGCCGGTGGCGAGGCATTCCTGCGTTTTGGCGGCGCTCACGGCCGTGGCCGAGGCCGAGAATGGCACCGACATGCCCAGCGTTTCGATGGCGGCGGCCATGGTATTGGCCGTGTACATGCCGCCGCAGGCCCCCGGCCCCGGACAGGCGTTGTGAATGATGCCCTTGTAGTCTTCTTCGCTGAGTTGGCCCTGCAATTTCTGTCCGTAGGCTTCGAAGCAGGACACGATGTTCAACGACTGGCCCTTGTAGCTGCCGCCTTTGATGGTGCCGCCGTACACCATCAGGGCGGGGCGGTTGAGGCGGGCCAGGGCCATGAGGGCGCCGGGCATGTTCTTGTCGCAGCCCACTACGCAGGCCAGGGCGTCGTAATTGTGCGCCCCAGCCATTGCCTCAATGGAATCGGCAATGATTTCGCGCGATACCAGCGAGTAACGCATGCCCGGCGTGCCGTTGGTGATGCCGTCGCTCACGCCGATGGTGTTGAAGCGCAGACCCACGAGGCCCTGGGCAGCCAGGCCGCGCTTCACTTCAGCCGCCAGGCCGTCGAGGTGCATGTTGCAGGTGTTGCCCTCGAAGCCGGTGGAGCACACGCCCACAAACGGCTTGCGCAGGTCCTCATCGCTCAGCCCCGCCCCGATGAGCATGGCCTGCGCGGCCGGCAAACTGTCGTCCTGGGTGTAGATGCGGCTGTATTTATTGAGAATCATGGGGGGATTTTTAGAGAATCGGGCGGGCGTTCACCTCCGCCGCCACCGTTTCGCCCATCACCAGTGCGGCGTAGCTGGCGGCCAGTTGCGCGCCCAGCGTGTGCTCAAACGGCGTGTCGAATACCACGTCATCGACCGAGGCCACGCCCACGACTTCGGCAGCCGTGCCGGTCATGAAGGCCCCGGTGGCGCCGCGCAGCTCGTCGGGCCGGAAGAACCGCTCAGTGACGGTGATTCCCGCGCTCCGGGCCAGGTCGATGACGGTATTGCGGGTGATGCCGCGCAGGATGCTGCCGCCGGGCGCGGTGAAAAGCGCTCCATCCTTCTCCACAAAAAAGTTGGCACCGGGGCCTTCGGCTACGTAGCCGTTCATATCCAGCAGCAGGGCTTCGTCGAAGCCGCGGCCTTTGGCTTCCGAGCTGGCAATGATGGAGTTGACGTAATGCCCCGATACTTTGGCTTCGATGGGCACGGCCTTGGGGTTGGGCCGCTCGTAGGGCGACACGCTGAGGCGCAGGCTCTGGCTGCCCAGGTATTTGCCCCAGTGCCAGGCCGCCAGCAACAGGTTGCTGGTGCCCGGCGCGGTGAGGGTCATGTGCGGGGTGGCGGCAAATACCAGCGGCCGGAGGTAGGCATCGGTAAGATTGTTTTTGGCCAGTAGCTGGTAGCTGATTTCAGTCAGCTCCTCTACCGAGTAGTGGAACGGCAGGCCCACGGCCCGACAGGAATAGTGCAGCCGCTCGTAGTGCTCGCGGGCCTTGAAAATGCGCGTCCCCAGCGCCGTATCGTAGGCCCGGATGCCTTCAAAAACGGCGTAGCCGTAGTGCAGCGACTGAGCGTAGACGCCGCAGGTGGCTTGGGCGGCGGGCCGAAACTCGCCATCGAGAAAAACGAGGGTATTGTCGTCGAAATACATGAAAGAAGGGAGGATATGACGAGGGTTTGGTCAACAAAAAGCCTTTCCGAGCACGCGGCTGAGAAAGGCTTTTTGCTTGTAGGCAAGAAGGTGCTTTCAGCCCGACGACTGGTTGATAATGACGAGGACGACGGGCGAAAAGCAGAAGCGCATGAACACAAAAAATGGACGCTGACCGAAACGAAGCGCGGGGTTCGTGCTTAGCTTGCGCCGCGCTGGCTGCCACCGCCGCCACCCCAAAAAGACATTAGTAACCTGGACCGTAAGCATTTGCCGCCGGCTACTGCATGCAATTTTAGCGGGCGTATTTGCCCGCAAAAAATATATTTTAAGAAGGCCTACTATTTTCAAGCAGGATTTTTTCGTTCATAACAAGCTCATTATAAACAGTTAATGTAATTACATATTACAATGCCCAACGAAAGCAGCGACTCGGTTTTTCAATTAATTAAGTCGCTGACGCGCTCTGAAAAGCGCCACTTCCGGCTGTTTGCCAACCGGCAGGGCTCCACCGATGGCCTGAAGTTTCTGCAACTTTTTGATGCCCTGGATGCGGCCCCGCACTACGACGACGAGCGGGTGCTGGCCCAGGCGCCGGCCCTCAAAAAGGTGCAGCTCGCCAACCTCAAGGCCAACCTCTACCGGCAGCTGCTGGCCAGCCTGCGCATGTATCACGCCGGCCAAAACCTCGACATTCAGCTCCGCGAGCAGCTCGACTACGCCCGCGTGCTCTACAACCGCGGCCTCTACCAGCAAAGCCTGCGCATGCTCGAACGCCTGAAAATGGCCGCTCAACAGGCCGGCATGGCGCACATTGCCCTGCAAGCCCTGGATTTTGAGAAGCTCATCGAAGCCCAGTACATCACGCGCAGCCTGCGGGGCCGGGCCGAGCAGCTCTCCGCCGAGGCCCTGGCGCTGGTGGACCACGTGGGCCAGCAGCACCGCTTGTCCAGTCTGGCGCTGCGCATGTACGGCTTCTACCTGCAAATTGGGCACGCCCGCCACCAAGCCGACTACGAGCAGCTGACCACGTTTTTCCGCGGCGCCCTGGAGGGCGTGGACATGAAAAACCCCGACTTTTTTGAGGAGCTGTACTACTACCAGGCCCATGTGTGGTACCACACCATCACGCAGAATTTCGCGGCCTGCTACCGCTACGCCCACAAATGGGTCGATTTGTTTGCCCGCTACCCGGCCATGCGCGAGCAGCAGACCATGCTCTACCTCAAGGGCTTGCACAACCTGCTGGTATCGGCCTACAACTTACTCTATTACAGCAAATTCACCGAAGTATTAGCTACCCTCGAAGCTTTCGCGGCCGACCCGACGCGGCGCTCCAGCCCCAACATTGAGGTGCTGCTGTTTCTCTACATCTACACCAACCGCATCAACGCCTGTTTCATGCGGGGCGAGTTCAGCGCGGGGCTGGGCATTGTGCCGCCGCTGCTGGCCCGCCTCGCCGAGTTTCAGCCCCAGCTCGACCCGCACCGCCTCATGGTGTTCTACTATAAAATTGCCAGCCTGTATTTCGGCAGCGGCGATTTTGGCAAGGCCATTGAATACCTCACCAAAATCATTCAGTTCCGCGACAGCGCCTTGCGCGAGGACATCCAGTGCTTTGCCCGCATCCTGAACCTGATTGCGCACTACGAGGCCGGCCGCGACGAGAGCCTGGACTACCAAATAAAGTCCGTGTACCGGTTTTTGGGCAAGATGAACGACCAGCAGCAGATGCAGGTGGCCATTTTCCGGTTCCTGCGCACCGTGGGCGACCTGAACCCGCGGGAGCTGAAAAATGCCTTTGTGGCCCTGAAAAACCAGCTCACCACCATCGCGACCAATCCGTTCGAGCGGCGCCCGTTTATGTACCTGGACATTATTTCCTGGCTGGAAAGCAAGATTGAAAACCGGCCGGTGCAGGAAATTATGCAGCGCAAATTTGCGCTCTTGAAATGATTGTAAGGAAGCTGTTGAGAAAATCGCACTTTCTGAGCGTCTGACTTCCTAAACAGCTGCAATTTATCCGCCCCTCATGCATCGTGTAGCGCTGCATGACTTAGCGCGGGCAGTTTTGAAGTCGTATACTTTTTTAAGACAAAATACTATTTATCAATACTTTAAAAATCAATAAAATAAACTAGAAATAGTAAAGCAGCGGATAATACTCCGTAGCAAAGCGGCATCGGGCCAGTACTTGTAATACGTGTGTACAACGGGCTGATTTCACCCCGCTGCTCCCTGACGGCCCCGCTGCTATGACCTTCAACGCTCCGAAACCCTCTCCCGACGCCGCCCAGGGCCTGTACCGCCCCGAATTTGAGCACGACGCCTGCGGAACCGGTTTCATCACCTACCTCAACGGCCGCAAAACGCACCAGACCATTGGCGATGCGCTCACCATGCTCGAAAACATGGAGCACCGCGGCGCCTGCGGCTGCGATGCCGATTCCGGCGATGGTGCGGGCCTGCTCATCCAGATTCCGCACTGGTTTTTGTTGGAGGAATGCGTGGCCCACGGCATCCGCTTGCCCGAGCCGGGCAGCTACGGCGTGGGCATGGCCTTTTTGCCGAAAGACGCCGCTTTGCGCGAGTCCTGCCGCACCGTTATCAATGAGGCTGCGGCCCGGCTGGGCTTCCCGCTACTGGGCTACCGGCCGGTGCCGGTGAACCCGGCCGGCATCGGTGCTACGGCGCTGGCCGCCGAGCCGGTGATGGAGCAGGTGTTTTTCGGCCGCCCGGCCGGGATTTCTAACCCTGAGGATTTCGAGCGCAAGCTTTACGTGCTGCGCCGCCTGATTTTTAAGACCGTACGCGAAACCGTGCCGGCCGCGATGGACGTTTTTTACTTCGCCTCGCTCTCCTGCAAAACCATCGTGTATAAGGGCCAGCTGACTACCTACCAGGTACGTGGCTACTTTCCCGAACTCAGCGACGAGCGGGTGGTATCGGCCTTTGGGCTGGTGCATTCGCGGTTTTCGACCAACACGTTTCCGAGCTGGCGGCTGGCCCAGCCGTTCCGGTTTCTGGCACACAACGGCGAAATAAACACGCTGCGCGGGAATCTAAACTGGTTTTACGCGGGCCTGCGCAACTACGTGTCGCCCTACTTCTCGGCCGAGGAGATGGACATGCTGCTGCCGGTAGTCGATGCCGGGCAGTCGGATTCGGCCTGCCTCGATAACGTGGTGGAAATCCTGCTGCACTCGGGCCGCCCGCTGCCGCACGTGATGATGATGCTGGTGCCCGAAGCCTGGGACGGCAATACCCAAATGGACCCGCTCAAGAAGGCCTTCTACGAGTTCCACGCTACGTTTATGGAGCCCTGGGACGGGCCGGCGGCCCTTATTTTCACCGACGGCCAGCAGATTGGGGCCATGCTCGACCGCAACGGCCTGCGCCCCCTGCGCTACCTCGAAACCACCGATGGCCGCGTGCTGGTGGCCTCCGAGGCTGGCGTGCTCCACATCGCCCCCGCCACTATCGTGCAAAAGGGCCGCCTCCAGCCTGGCAAAATGCTGCTGGTCGACACCATAGCCGGCCGCATCATCACCGATGAGGAGCTGAAGGCCCAGGCCGCCGGCCGCCAGCCCTACGGCGCGTGGCTGAACGAGTATCAGATTCGCCTGGAAGAACTACCCGAGCCGCGCCAGATGTTCACGGACCTGGCCGCCGACGCGGTTTTCAAGTACCATCAGGTATTCGGCTACACCCGCGAGGACATCGATGTACTCATCACCCCAATGGCCGTGGAGGGCAAGGAACCTATCGGCTCGATGGGCGTGGACGTGCCGCTGGCCGTGCTTTCCGACCAGCCGCAGCATCTAAGCAGCTATTTCAAGCAGTTTTTCGCGCAGGTAACCAACCCGCCCATCGACCCTATTCGGGAGCGGCTGGTGATGAGTTTGGCCACGTTTCTGGGCAACAACGGCAACATTCTGGACGAGGACAAGCGCCACTGCCACTGCGTGGCGTTGCGCCAGCCCATTCTCAGCAACCTGGAACTGGAAAAGCTGCGCAGCATCGATACGGGCCTGTTCAATGCCAAAACGCTGCAAACCTATTTCAAGGCCGACGGGCAGCCGGGCGCGCTGGGGCGCGGCCTTGCCCGCCTCTGCCGCTACGCCGAAGATGCGGTGAACGACGGCTTCGAGGTGCTGATTTTGTCGGACCGCGCCGTGGATTCGCTGCACGCACCCATTCCGTCGCTGCTGGCGGTTTCGGCCGTGCATCACCACCTCATTAAGCTCGGTTTCCGGGGTTCGGTGGGCTTGGTGGTGGAAGCTGGCGACGTGTGGGAAGTGCACCATTTCGCCTGCCTGCTCTCGTTTGGGGCCACGGCCATCAACCCCTACCTGGCGCTGTCCACCATCCGGACTATGCGCGAGGCCGGCCACCTCAGCACCTCCCTCGACTATGCGCAGCTAACCCACAACTATGTGAAAGCCGCGTGCGACGGGCTGCTGAAGATTTTCTCGAAGATGGGGATTTCAACCTTGCAGAGCTACCACGGGGCGCAGGTGTTCGAGATTCTGGGGCTGAACCAGGCCGTGGTGGATGCCTATTTCTGCGGTGCGGTCACGCGTATCGGGGGGCTGGGACTCGATGAAATTGCCCGCGAAACGCTGTACAAGCACTTTCAAGGGTTCAAAAGCACAACGCCCGAGGAGCAGACGCTGCTGCCCGATGGCGGCCTCTACCACTGGCGGCGGCGCGGCGAGGCGCACATGTTCAATCCCGAAACCGTGCATCTGCTGCAACTGGCCACCCGCACCAACAACTACACCACTTACCAACGCTACGCCAAACTGATAAATGAGCAGCCCGAACGCCTGTTCACGCTGCGCGGTCTGCTGGATTTCGCGCATCACCGCGAGCCGATTCCGATTGCGGAAGTGGAGCCGGCCAAGAGCATCATGAAGCGGTTTGCGACCGGGGCCATGTCGTTTGGTTCGATTTCGCACGAGGCCCACAGCACCCTGGCCATTGCCATGAACCGCATTGGCGGCAAAAGCAACACCGGCGAGGGCGGCGAAGACCCCATGCGCTACGAAACCATGCCCAACGGCGATTCCATGCGCTCGGCCATCAAACAGGTAGCGTCGGCCCGCTTTGGCGTCACGGCCCACTACCTTACCAACGCCGACGAGCTGCAAATCAAGATGGCGCAGGGGGCCAAGCCCGGCGAGGGCGGCCAGCTGCCCGGCCACAAAGTGGATGCCTGGATTGCCAAGGTGCGCCACGCCACGCCCGGCGTGGGCCTGATTTCGCCCCCGCCCCACCACGACATCTACTCCATCGAAGACCTCGCGCAGCTGATTTTCGACCTGAAAAACGCCAATCGCGCCGCGCGCATCAACGTGAAGCTGGTGAGCAAGGCAGGAGTGGGCACCATTGCTGCGGGCGTAGCCAAGGCCCACGCCGACGTAATTCTAATTGCTGGCTACGACGGCGGCACGGGCGCCTCGCCCATCAGCTCCATCAAGCACGCCGGCCTGCCCTGGGAGCTGGGGCTGGCCGAAGCGCACCAGACCCTGGTGCGCAACCAGCTGCGCAGCCGCGTGGTGCTGCAAGCCGATGGCCAGCTGAAAACCGGCCGCGACCTGGCCGTGGCCGCCCTGCTGGGGGCCGAAGAATGGGGCGTGGCCACCGCCGCACTGGTAGCGGGCGGCTGCGTGATGATGCGCAAATGCCACCTCAACACCTGCCCCGTGGGCGTGGCCACGCAAGACCCGGAGCTGCGCAAGCTCTTCACCGGCCAGCCCGGTCACATCGTGAACCTGTTCCGCTTTCTGGCCGAGGAGCTGCGCGAAATCATGGCTGAGCTGGGTTTTCGGACGATAAATGAGATGGTAGGCCGGCCCGAATTTCTGAAAATGCGCGAAGGCCTCACCCACTGGAAAGCCCGCCACCTCGACCTGAGCGAGCTGCTGCATCCGGCTGTGAACATCTCTGGCGGCACGCTTTACCAGAGCGAAAGCCAGGACCACGGCCTCGACCATATTCTCGACTGGCAGCTGCTGGCCCAGGCCCAACCGGCGCTGGAGTCGCAGGAGCCGGTGTCCGGCGCGTTCGACGTGCGTAATACCGACCGCAGCATTGGAACGCTGCTTTCGAATGAGATTGCCAAGCGCTACCACGCCGCCGGCCTGCCCGACAGCACGATTAACTACCGGTTCCGGGGCTCGGCCGGGCAGAGCTTTGGCGCGTTCAGCGTGGCGGGGCTGTCGTTTGCGCTCGAAGGCGAAGCCAACGACTACGTGGGCAAGGGCCTGAGTGGGGCGCAGCTCGCCATTTTCCCCTCTCCCGCCGCCCATTTCGTGCCCGAGCAAAACATCATCATCGGCAACGTGGCGCTGTACGGGGCCACATCTGGCTCCCTGTTCGTGCGCGGCCAGGCCGGCGAGCGGTTTGCCGTGCGCAACTCCGGCGCCACCGCCGTGGTGGAGGGCGTGGGCGACCACGGCTGTGAGTACATGACCGGTGGCCGCGCCCTCATCCTGGGCCAGACGGGCCGCAACTTCGCCGCCGGCATGAGCGGCGGCATCGCCTGGATTTACGACCCCAATGGCACGTTCCCCGTCAATTGCAACCCCGACATGGTGGAGCTCGACCCGCTCGATACCGACGACGAGGACCAGATTCAGGCGCTGCTTCGGCAGCACGTGGCCCTGACGGGCAGCCAGGTGGCGGCCTTCCTGCTGGGCAACTGGCAGGAGGAAGCCGGCAAGTTCGTGAAGGTATTCCCGAGCGAGTATAAAAAAATACTGCAACGGGCGCGCTATGCGGAGGTGGGGTGATAATCGCGGGCGCTGCTGGCGCGCGTCTCTGACGCGTGTCGACTGGTCAAGCCTCTGGCTCGCCGCCCACAAAGCCGCCAGAACCACTTTCAATACCGCCATTCAATGCCCGAGCCAGAGGCTCGAACCCAGTCGGCACGCGTCAGAGACGCGCGCCAGCCGCTAACCAGCCGCTAACCAGCCGCTAACCGAATAAAATATCAAGATTATGCCCAACCCCACCGGTTTCAAAGAATTCTCCCGCGAGCTGCCG
>JAYSZD010000757.1:0-3218 GCA_043738185.1 Hymenobacter sp.
TAGCGCGGGTCGTTGGGGTTCACGGCCACGGCCACGTCGGCCATGATGGTTTCGGGCCGCGAGGTAGCCACGGTCAGCAACTGCCCCTCCTGCCCTACCACGGCGTAGTGGAGGTAGTACATCTTGGCCTGTACGTTCTTGGCAATCACCTCCTCGTCGGAGATGGCAGTGCGGCCTTCGGGGTCCCAGTTCACCATGCGCACGCCGCGGTAAATCAGGCCCTTGTTGTATAAATCGACAAATACGCGCAGCACGGCATCGGTCAGGTCGGGCTCCATGGTAAAGCGCGTGCGGTCCCAGTCGCAGGAAGCGCCGAGCTGCTTGAGCTGCTCCAGAATGATGCCGCCGTACTTCTCCTTCCAGGCGAAAGCGTGGTCCAGAAACTGCTCGCGGGTGAGGTCACTTTTCGCAATGCCCTGCTCCTTGAGCTGCGCCACGACCTTGGCTTCGGTGGCAATGCTGGCGTGGTCGGTGCCGGGCACCCAGCAGGCTTCCTTGCCCTGCATGCGGGCGCGGCGCACCAGCACGTCCTGGATGGTATTGTTCAGCATGTGCCCCATGTGGAGCACGCCCGTGACGTTGGGCGGCGGAATTACCACCGTGTAAGGGACCTTTTTGGGGTTCGGGGAGGCCTTGAAGAAGCCTTGCTCCTGCCAGCGTTGGTACCATTTGGCTTCAACGTCGGTGGGCGAGTACGTGGTGGCGAGAGACATAAAAGGGTGCTAGAATCAGAAGCTGCAAAAATAGGCATTAGAAACCGCGAGACTCTCCTGAATTCTTATCCAGCAGGAATCATCTGCTCCGGTCCGGCCGCAAGGCATCTGCAACACGCAAAAGGCCGCTTCCTGGGAAGCGGCCTTTTGCAAAGTTGAATCAGACACAAACCTAAGCGGCGAGGTGCAGCCACTCCTTCTTTTCGAGGAGGCGCTCGCGGGTTTCGCGCAGGTCGGGGTCATCCACGCAGCAGTCGACGGGGCAGACGGCCGCGCACTGAGGCTCTTCGTGAAAACCCACGCACTCGGTGCATTTGTCGGACACAATGTAATAGTACTCATCCGAGACCGGCGTTTGGGTGGCGGTGCCGCTCACCACGGTGCCATCGGCAGCAGTTACCTCTTTCAGGCTGGTGCCATCGGCCCAGCGCCACTGGGCGCCGCCCTCGTAAATTGCATTATTGGGGCATTCCGGCTCGCAGGCACCACAGTTGATGCACTCGTCGGTTATCATGATGGCCATGGGGCGTCGGGGGTCAGGGAGTGAAGTAAACCAAAGAGGAACTGCGGGCCTTTACGTAAAAGGGCGGCCTGCCGCCGTTCTTTGGGGCGTGCAAAATTAACTAACAACGGCTGGGTTTGCATGGTTTAGCCCAATTTTGCGGGGCATTTGTCTGCTCCGAGCCACGTATTTGGCCGGAGCCACTTCCTTTTGTTATGAATCACGCCGAACGTTTAGCCGCTTTTGTGGCCCTGGGCCATCGCCTCACCTCCCTCACCCCCGACGAAATAACCACGCTGGCCGCCCGGGCCCGCAACCAAAACGCCTGGTTCGACGAACCCAGCGTGCGAGCCGCCATAGCCGGCATTGCCCACCTGCTGGCCGAAGCGCCCCTGCGCCTCTGGGCCACCCGCTACCCGACCGAACCCAGCACCGTGCACCAAATTGGCGTCGTGATGGCCGGTAATATTCCCCTGGTGGGCTTTCACGACCTGCTGTGCGTGCTGCTGAGCGGGCACAGGCTGCTGGCCAAGCTCAGCGCCGATGATACCGTGCTGATGACGTGGCTAATTGAAGAGCTCACGCAGTTGGAGCCGCGCTTCGCCAGTTTCATTCAAATCCTGCCCCGGCTGAACGCGGCCGATGCCTTTATTGCGACCGGTTCGGACAATACGGCACGCTACTTTGAGTTTTATTTCGGCAAGAAGCCCCACCTCATCCGCCGCAACCGCACCAGCGTGGCCGTGCTCACGGGCCAGGAAACCAGTGAGGAGCTGGCCCGGCTCGGCCCCGATATTTTCCAGTATTACGGCCTGGGCTGCCGCAACGTGAGCAAGCTGTTTGTGCCCACCGGCTACAGCTTTGTGCCGCTGCTCGATGCGTTGCAAAACCACGAAGACGTGCTCCACCACCACAAATACAACAACAACTACGATTACAACAAAAGCATTTTGCTGGTGAACCGGGTGCCGCATTTTGACAACGGTTTTCTGCTGCTGCGGGCCGAGGCGGCGCTGGTGTCGCCCATTTCGGTGGTGCACTACGCTGAATACCAAAGCGAGGTTGATTTGGTGGACCAGCTCACCGATATCGCGGCCCAAACGCAATGCGTGGTATCGGCCGGGGGCCGGTTTGCGGGCAGCCTGTCCTTTGGCCAGGCGCAGTCCCCCGGCGTCGATGAATACGCCGACCGCGTGGATACCATGAAATTTTTGGCGCAACTTCCTTAGCTTTTTTCCGCAAAAGCTAGACTGAGGCGGTTGAAATCCCGTTTATAAACCACAAATAAGCTTTCAATTCTCTTCACTTCAGCGGTTCAGCTAATCCCGTTTCACCATGTCTTTTATTCCCGCCGCCGCCACCGTTGAAATAGTTGAAAAGGAAGTCATCGAAAGCCTGCTTTTCCCGACCGAAGATGTCCTGCCCGAAGCAACCGACCGTCAGCGTCGGCGCGCCGATGCGGACCGGGCCGTGAAGCTGGGCAATGCCCACCAAGGCAAGCTGGACATCTATTTTCAAACGGCCGACGGCACCACCAAGCGCGTGGCCACCACCGTCTGGGCCGCCGATGCCGAATACCTCACGCTGAAATCGGGGGCAACAGTGCCCATGCGGGCCGTACTCGGCTTCGATTTTTATTAGCGCGTATCATTACGTCCTCGGCATTAAGCGAACCATTCAAATGAACATCATTTCAACACTTTGGGGCATTATTGCGCTGCTGCTGGCCCTATTGGCACTTTTTCCATTTTTAGGCTGGGCCAATTGGTTCATCCTGATTTTCGCCGTGATTGGGCTGATTATCGGCGCTTTTGGGCAGCGCAAAACGGGTATGACGCTGAACGGCATTGCCATTCTCATTGCCTGTTTCCGCCTCTTCATCGGCGGTGGTATTATCTGATTTTCCGCTAGGCAGTCATCTAATCAAGCATCGTTCCCAGGCCGTCATGCCGACGGCGCAGCCAAGGCCTCTCGCTCGCCTCGTTCATCGAAGCGCGTGAAAG
>JAYSZD010000758.1:0-3215 GCA_043738185.1 Hymenobacter sp.
AAGCCGGTGCCCACCACAATCACGTCGTATTTCCGCTTGTTGGCGGGGTTCACAAGCTTAACGTTGAACTTGTGCTTTTCCCATTTTTCGGCAAGGGGGCCTTCGGGGATTTTGGAATCCAACAGCATAGAGAAACGGAGTGAGGGTGTGACTGGTGACCTGTAGAACAGCCAACGGGCGCAGGTGTTGCGCCAAAGGTCAATATTCTACGGGGCGTAAATCCGAACTATTTAAAACGCCGAGGCCACGCTTTGAATCAGAGAGGAAGCGTTCGAAACCACTTCACCCCGCTCGTTGGTGAACAGGAAGAAATACAGGGGCATTGAGGCAAAGCCAGCGGCTACTACTACCGAAAATACATAGCCCGCGTATTTAATAAGCGACATGTACTTGCGGTGGTTCAAACCAAGGGTCTGGAAACCTGAGGCGAAGCCGTGCCACAGGTGGTAGCCCAGGCTGATTTGCGCGGCCACATAGAGCAACACGTACCACCAGAGCTGAAACGAAGAGGTCACCGCCAGGTACAGATTGTCGTAATCGGCGGTGCTTGGGTCGACGCCGCCCATTTTACCGAGGTCACCGGCGAAGCGGGCGCGCCAGAAAAAGTTGTAGAGGTGAACAATGAGGAAAATCAGGATGATAGTGCCCAGGATGCCCATATTGCGGGATGTCCACTCGCTGTTCTGCTCGGCTTTCCACTGCGCGTAACCTTTGCCGCGGGCCGCTTTGTTGCGGCGCGTAAGGGCAAACGCCTCGTAGATGTGAAAGCCGAAACCCAGCACCAGGCCCCACTCAATGGTGCGGATGATGGGGTTGGTGCCCATAAAATGGGAGTAGGCGTTGAAGGCCGCCCCACCGTCGTGCTTGAATAACTGCAGGTTGCCGACCAGATGCACCACCAGGAACGTGCACAGAAATAGGCCCGTAATGGACATTATTAGCTTCCGGCCGATGCTGCTGGTTAAAGTTTTTGTTATCCAACTCATAAAGTAGCCAAACTGGGGAAGTGAAGAGGTATGGTTATAGCACCCAAAGGTAGGCCCCGCCCGCTAACCGAACAACGCAGAGGCGCGATTCTTGCTCGTTGGGGCCAGCGCCCGAAAACCTCGTCGGCGGTGGTGAATCTATCCGCAGCCGGCATCGTTTACCCGTTCAGGCGCGTTATTGCAGCAATAACCCATTGGCTCCGGCAAATGTTGGGTTTTCGCGCCCTTTGCCGCGTGCTGTCGCAAGCACTACCAACCCGCCTTTCTTTACTTTCTCTATTTAGCCGGTATGCTACAAAAATCTCTACTTCGGGTCAGGGCGTTGCCACGGCTGGCGCTGCTCGTGCTACTGCTGGCCGTGGGGCTGGGCGCCCTGCCGCAGGCGGCGCGGGCCTCTCACATTCGGGCGGGTGACATTCAGGCTACGGTGGACGCTGCAAACCCGCGGCGCGTCTTTTTTAAGATGACTCTTTACACTGATAATTGTACATCTTGTGTAAAGCAACCCACCGCGACCATCTTTTTCGGGGATGGCACCTCCAGCTGCCTTGATGGCGTAGCACGGGTGGGGGTAGAGCAGCCCATTCCAGGCAGTCCCGATACGAGCCTCAACGTGTATTTATTTAACCACGAGTTTCCTTCTTCGGGTAGCTTTGTCGTCAGCTTCATCGGTGAAAACCGAAACCGGGGCGTGCTGAATATGGACCGGTCCGATGACCAGTCTTTTTATATTAGCACAACTATTTTTCTGGACCCTACCCTACGGGGCAACCGCTCGCCCGTGCTCACGGCGCCGGCCATTGATAAAGCGGGCGTGGGCCAGGTGTTTTTGCACAACCCCGCCGCGTTTGATGCCGACGGGGATTCGCTGGTTTTTAAACTAAGGGAGAGTCAACGGGTAGCCTTGGCCATTCCGGATGTGGTGGGCCCGCCCTGCGTCGGCACCGGCACCAACCGGCCGATTCCCACCATTGTCCCCGGCTTTCGTTACCCCAATGACCCTTCTATTAGTGGTAACAACCGGCCTGTGCAGGTTGCCTACGACGGCCGACCGCCGGGAATACCCGGTGCCCCGGCCATTTTCGTGCAGGACGTTAACACCGGGCAGATTACCTGGAACGCACCCAATACCGTGGGCATCTACAACGTAGCCATGGTGGTGGAGGAGTACCGCCGAACTACGGGAGGGTTTCGCAAGATTGGCGAGGTTATCCGGGACATGCAGATTATTGTGGCCGGTACGCCCAATATACGGCCCACGATTACCATTCCGGAAGATATTTGCGTGATTGCCGGGCAGCGTGTGACCGGCCAGGTTTCAGCCGTGGATGGCGCTTCGCCGGCAAGCCCGCAGACGCCCATTGACTTGTTTGCTTTTTCGGGAATTATCCCGCCGGCTACCTTCACCCAAACGGCTACGGGTCCGCCCATCGCACGGGGCACGTTCAACTGGCAAACTCAGTGCAGCAACGTAGCGGACCTGCCTTACCTCGTGGTCTTCAAGGCCCAGGATACGCCCAGCCCGATATCGCCGACCAACCCGCCGCTGATTGACCAGAAAACGTGGCGCATTACTGTCATCGGGCCCGCGCCGCAAAACCTGACGGCCACGCCCATTATCGGCACTGGTACCGACCCCAACCGCGTGCAGCTCAACTGGAACCTGTACCAGTGCGCCAATGCCTCACGCATTTTCATCTACCGCAAGGTGAATCCTTCGACGTGGGAGCCCGGCGACTGCGAAACCCGCATCCCGGCCTCGGCAGGCTACACCCTGGTGGGCAGCGTAGACGATAGCGAAACGTCTTTTCTGGATAGAAACGTCGATGCTAACGGCAACGTGCGGGGCCTCGACCGGGGGCAGACCTACTGCTACCGCATCTACGCCGAGTTTCCGCTGCCGGCCGGGGGCGCCAGTATTGCCTCACTGGAAGCCTGCGCCACGTTCCCCGGCAGCCCCGTGCGCTTGATTAAAGTAGACGTGGAAAACACCGGTGCTGCCGATGGCCGCATTGGCGTGTGCTGGACGCAGCCTCGCCAGGTCGGTGGTGGTAGCCTCGACGGCACGCCCAGCTACGTTCTCTCGCGCGGAGAGGGGCTCAACCCCACGGCATTCACGCCCATCGCCACCATCACCACGCTGGCCGATACCTGCTACACCGATACCGGTCTCAATACCGGGGCGCTGCAGTACACGTACCAGCTGGAGTTTGTGCGCACTTTCCCGCC
>JAYSZD010000759.1:0-3211 GCA_043738185.1 Hymenobacter sp.
CTGGGCGGGCTCGACGAGGCCGGTGGCGTGGGCGTGCCCCGCGCCACATTCGAAGAGTGGCTCAAGAGCGGCGACATCGAGTACCTGGGCCGCTCCGACGACGTGGCCGCCCACCTGCACCGCGCCGACTGCGTGGTGCTGCCCAGCTACCGCGAAGGCACCCCCAAAACCCTGCTCGAAGCCGCCGCCGTGGGCAAGCCCCTCGTGACTACCGACGTGCCCGGCTGCCGCGAAACCGTGGTTGACGGCCGCAACGGCTACCTCTGCCAGGTGCGCAGCGGCCCCGACCTGGCCGCCAAAATGCTCCAGGTACTCCGCCTTTCCGACGCCGACCTGCGCGGCATGGGCCAGAACAGCCGCTACCTGGCCGAAACCAAATTCGACGAAAAACTGGTGCTCGACAAGTACCTGAAGGCCGTGGCCGAGGTGGGGCGGTAGCCGCCTCGCCCGGTCATGCTGAGCTTGCCGAAGCATCTCTACCGCTTCGTTGAGAAAGCTCCAAACGAAGCGGTAGAGATGCTTCGGCAAGCTCAGCATGACGTTACAGTTTCGAGAATTCGCCGCAAACGCTTATCTGTATCTTTTACCTTTGTTCCGATGGAAATAAAGCATTTCCCCATTGCTGGGCTAGTCGAGTTTGTTCCCCGCGTGTTTGCCGACGACCGGGGGCATTTCTTTGAAACCTTCAGCGCCCGCCTCATGGCCCAGGCCGGCGCCGAGGCCCAGTGGGTGCAGGACAACCAGTCGAACTCCAAAAAAGGCGTGCTGCGCGGCCTGCACTTCCAGCGCCCGCCCCACGCCCAGGCCAAGCTGGTGCGCGTAGGCCACGGCCGCGCCCTCGACGTGGCCGTGGACCTGCGCCGGGACTCGCCCACCTACGGCCAGCACCAGCTAGTGGAGCTGTCGGCCGAGCGCGGTAATCTCTTCTACATCCCCGCCGGGTTCGCGCACGGCTTCATGGCCTTGGAGGACGACACCATCTTTCTCTACAAATGCAGCGACTACTACGCGCCCAGCGCCGAAGGCGGCCTGCGCTGGGACGACGCCGACCTGAACATCAACTGGGGAACCGAAGTTGCCCCCCTGGTTTCTGGTAAAGATGAGGAGCTGCCCTATCTAAAGGACTTCGTGAGCCCGTTTTAGCGGGGAACCGCGCGGTTCGTAACGCCTCACCCCCGGCCCCTCTCCCCAGGAGAGGGGAGCCAAGCGTCGTTGCAAGCGAAAGGTTAAAAGTTAAAAACAGTCCTGGTTTTAGTTTTTACTACGAGCTACAGCAACTCCACCAGCGTTTCCAGGGCCATGCCACGGCTGCCCTTCACCAGCACTTGCTGGCCGCGCACCGGGTGCTGCTGAAGCCACTGAGCGGCTTCGGCTTTGGTTGGAAAATGCTGCGCTTGTGGTTCTGAGGCAGCTTGGGCCATTTCCGGGCCGATTAGCAGCACGGCGGGCAGGTTCAGCTCGGCCAGCAGCTGACCGAGCTGTTGGTGTTCGGCGGCGCTCTCGTCGCCCAGCTCAAACATGTCGCCGAGGATGACCAGCTTGGTTTGGCCAGCCGCGCCGGGGCGGGCGGCGAAGCTGCGCAAGGCGGCGGCCATCGATGACGGATTGGCGTTGTAGGCATCGAGTACCAACTCGTTGCCGGCGGCGGTGCGGAGCAGTTGGGAGCGGTTGTTCTGCGGGTTGTAGTGCGCCAGGGCACGGGCTATTTTAGCGGTAGCAATGCCAAAGTGCAGGCCCACGGCCGCGGCGGCGGCCAGGTTGGGGAAGTTGTAGTCCCCGGTGAGCTGGACGGCCACGTCGGTGCCATCGGCCAGGCGCAGGGCCAGGGCGGGGGCGGCGGCCAGCAGCGTGGCGGGGTAGGCATCGGCCGGGCCGGGGTAGGTGCGGCGCGTGGGCACGGCGGCGGCCAGGCCCGGCAGCCTGGCATCGAGGGTGTTGACGAAAGCCGTGCCGCCGGTGCGGGCCAGGTAATCGAACAGCTCGCCTTTGCCCAGGGCCACGCCCTCGGGGCCGCCAAATCCTTCGAGGTGGGCCTTGCCGATGTTGGTGATGAGGCCGTGGCTGGGCTGGGCCCACGGGCAGTAAGCCGCGATTTCGCCGCGGTGGTTGGCGCCCATCTCAATCACGGCAAAGTCGTGCTCGCCCGCCCGCAGCCGCAGCAGCGTGAGCGGCACCCCAATGTGATTATTCAAATTGCCGAAGGTGGCCAATACTCGGAATTTCTGCGCCAGCACGGCCGTGAGCAGCTCCTTGGTAGTGGTTTTGCCATTCGAACCCGTTACGGCGAGCACCGGGATGTCGAACTGCTGCCGGTGGTGCTGGGCCAGCGCCTGCAGGGCCGCGAGCGGGTCGGGGGCGAAGGTGTAGCGGGCCGGGTCGGTGGCAGCCAGGTCGGCATCATCCACCACGGCGTGGCGGGCACCTTTGGCCAGGGCCTGGGGCGCAAATCCGGCTCCGCGAAAGCTGGGGCCGTTCAGGGCGAAAAACAGGGTGCCGGGCTGCGGCTGGCGCGAATCGGTGCTGACGTGCCCGCCAGCGGCCAGATAATGGGTGTAGAGCAGCATAAACTAGTTGAACTGTGAGCGCAAACCGGATGTAGTTTGTTGCAAAGGTGGGTGTGATTTTTGTAGCCGTTCCCATTCCACCTCCATACTTTCACTGCTCAAGCTCTGCTTATGCGCCGCTCCTACCTCCTTTTGCCGGCGCTGCTGGCCTTTTCCTTCGCCGCTACTGCCCAGCCCGGCGCCGGGTTTGGGTTTGAGTTCCGGCCGGCGGCGGCGGTGGTGCATGGCGCCGACACCCTGCGCAACGCCTGGACGGGCGGCCTCAATACGCCTCAGTTCAGCACCCTCGACCTGAACAACGACGGCCAGAACGACCTGTTTGCTTTCGACCGCGAAACCAGCCGCACCTAC
The DNA here is from genome assembly GCA_043738185.1 of Hymenobacter sp. GTDB lineage: Bacteria > Bacteroidota > Bacteroidia > Cytophagales > Hymenobacteraceae > Hymenobacter. The sequence continues at coordinate 2,916 of JAYSZD010000759.1, forward strand.
ACGTTTCTGAGCGTGGACGCGCCGGGCACGGCCGCCGGCCGCCGCTGGGCCTACGCCCCGCAGTACGAGTCGCTGTTCCCAACTGACCTGCAAGGCTGGGCCCTGCTGCGCGACTACGACTGCGACGGCCGGCCCGACTTATTTACCTACGTCAACAACGGCGAAATCCGGGTTTTTCGCAACGTGCCGGCCAACGGGCGCCCTAGTTTCGAGCTCACCACCAACCAGATTCGGTTTTCGGGCGGCTTCGCGGGCACCGCCAACCTCACGCTGGGCGGCTACAACATGCCGGCCAT
>JAYSZD010000760.1:0-8276 GCA_043738185.1 Hymenobacter sp.
TGCCCGGCGGCGTGAAGGTGCCCGCCGGCTGGCTCATCGAGCGGGCCGGCTGGAAAGGGCTGCGGCGCGGCCCCGGCGCGGGCACCCACGGCGTGCACGACCGGCAGGCGCTGGTGCTGGTGCACCACGGCGGCGCCACCGGCAACGACCTGCGGCAATTAGCCCAGGAAATAATCGCCTCCGTCAGCCAGCAGTTCGGCATCGAGCTGCACCCGGAAGTTAATATTTTATGATTGGGTAGCACTTTGACTTATTGCGGGTTACCAAGATGAGTTCAGGGAAAAGTGGAGGATTTGTAACGAACTTTGCGTTGGCAATGTCAGTGTCTTCCTCTTTTTTTTGCAATCCATTAAGATGACCAAACTGCTACTCCTGGCTGGCCTGCTGGCCGGCGCTTCGGTGGCTCTCGCGGCAACTGCTCCGGTCGCTTTCGAGTCGGTGGTACCCGCCGTGCTCAGCGTGAAAGCGGCCCGGGCCCTGGGCGCGGGCAGCACCGTGACGGTGCGGGCGGTGGTGCTGAACGGCGCCGAGATGGGCAACATCCGCTACGTGCAGGATGCCGAGGCCGGGCTGGCGCTATACGCGCACCCGTCCAAGCTGGCCGGCTACGGCGAGCTGCGGGCCGGCGACAGCATTCAGGTAACCGGCCAGCTGAAAATGTACAACGGCCTACTGGAAATGGACCCCATCACTTCCTTTCATAAACTGGCCGTGGGCCAGCGGCTGCACGCGCTGCAAGTGCCCGTAGCGCAAGCCACCACGGCCTTTACCGAAGCCAACGAAAGCCGGCTGGTTGAAATAATGGGCGTGACAAAACTGCTGACTCCGGCCGGCAACCTGGCCCGGCGGCTGGCCGGCAACGCCAACTACCTGCTCGATGGCACGCCTGGGGCCCTGATGCGCGTGGCTGCCGCCAGCACCGGCCCCAATGGCTTGGTGGACCTGCCCCTGCCCCAAGGCGAAACCTTCGACGTGCGCGGCGTGCTAAGCCAGTTTGCACCGGGCGGCACCGGAGGCTACCAGCTGCTGCCCCGGCTGGCCACCGACATGGTGCGCGGCGGCGGCCGGCCCCGCATGCTGGAAGAGGCCGTGGCGGTGGACGTGAGCGCCACGGGTTTTACTATAGCCTACACTACCCTGAACGCCGGCGATACCCGCGTCCGCTACGGCCTCAGTGCCAAAGACCTGAAAGAAACCCGGCGCGAGGCCGCCCCCACCACCCGCCACAGCCTGACGTTGACCAACCTACGGCCCGCCACCACCTACTACGTGGAAGTGAGCTCGCGCAACGCGGCCGGCATTGAGACGGCGCCGGCTGTGCCCTTTACAACGGGTGGCAGCCGCCCCGCCAAAAGGTAGCCCCGCGGTCACTGGTTCGGTCGGGAAGCGCCATCTTTGTAATTCCGTTACCATTCGTTTTTCGTAATCAATTCACTTTAGCGTGTATATGAAGAAATTTACTTTGTTGGCCTTGCTGGCGCTTGCAACTTCGTGGCAGGCCGTGCAGGCCCAGTCCATCATTACCATCGCGGCGGCCCGGGCGCAGGCCCCCACCGCCAATAACGTGGCCGGGCCCACCGTCACGGTCACCGGCATTGTCACCAACGGCCGGGAGCTGGGCTCCTCGGCTAGCATCATCCGCTACATACAAGACGGCACGGCCGGTATTGGCGTGTACAGCTTCGGGGGCGCCAGCGCGCCGCTGGTGAGTGCCCTGGTGCCCGGCGACAGCATTATTGTGACGGGCGGACTAAAGATGTTCCGCGGGTTGCTGGAAGTGGACCCCGTGACGTCGGTGACGGTGGTGGCTGGCAACCGGCCCCTGCCCGAGCCGGTGGTTTTCACCACTGCCAACTTCACGGCCGCCTACGCCGAGCAGTACGAAGGCCAGCTGGTGCGCCTCAATGGGCTGACATCGGTGAACACCACCAGCGGCGGAGTGGTCACCGCGTTTTCGGCTAATACCGTGTACCGTCTCAACAACAGCGCGGCGCTCGCCACCTACGTGCCCACCAATTCCACCGGCGCCGACGGCCTCATTGGCAAGCCCAGCCCCACCGGCACGTTCGATGCCGTAGGGATTATGAGTCAGTACGCGTCGTCGGCCACCGGCACCACGGGCGGCTACCAGCTGCTGAACCGCAAGTACGCCGACTTTATCCAGGGCAACACGCCTAACCTGACCAGCAGCCCGGTGCCGAGCGCCATCAGCACCACTGGCTTCACGGTGAGCTTTACCACGCAAAACCCCGGCGACACGCAGCTGCGGTTTTCGACCTCGCCCCTGCTACCGGCAGCCAGCACCACCACCCTCACCGACGCCACCCAGGGCACGGCCCACAGCCTGACCCTGACGGGCCTGCAGCCGGCCACCGTGTACTACGTGCAGGCCGTGTCGGTGAACGCCACGGGCCGGTCCGAGTCGCGCGTGACGCCCATGATTACGGCCTCGCTTTCGGCGGGTACGATGAAAACCTATTTCACCCGCCCGGTGGACAACACCCTGGCCTTGGCTAACAACAACGCCACTTACACGCCCAATGGCAGCATTGCCGACACGCTGGCCAAGTACATGGGCCGCGCCCAGCAAACCCTGGACGTAACCATCTACAACTGGAACAACAATGTGATTCTGAACGCCGTGAACGCCGCTCACGACCGCGGCGTGCGGGTGCGTGTCATTTACGAAGACGATAACAACAACTTCAGCGTGCCCAACCTGCGGGCCGCCATTCCGCGCGTGTTCCGGCCCGCTGGTGGTGCCCTCAACACCACCAGCATCATGCACAACAAGTTTGTGGTGATTGATGCCAACAGCACCGACCCCAACGTGCCCACCGTGTGGACCGGCTCGACCAACTGGACGGGCGCCCAGCTCAGCACCGACCGCAACAACGCCATTGCGGTGCAGGACCAGAGCCTGGCCCGTGTGTACACCATGGAGTTTGAGGAAATGTGGGGCAGCAGCACGGCCGCACCGGGCGCGAGCCTGTTTGGCTCGCGCAAAACCGACAATACCCCGCACTACCTCGTAATTGGCGGCAAAGCTGTAGAGTCGTGGTTTTCGCCCACCGACAACGTGAACTCGCGCTTGATTGAAACGATAAAGACAGCCGATTTCGACCTGCACGTACTCTCGATGCTCGTGACGCGCTCCGACGTGGGCCGCGCCCTGGCTGAGCAGGTGACGCTACGCAACATCGGCGCCTGCTCCGATGGCCTGACCAACGACACCAGCGGCGTGGCCGGCTTCGTATTCCGCACCGTTCGGGCGGGCCTGGGCACGCGCTACCTGCTCGACAAGGTGCCGGGCATCATGCACCACAAAACCCTGATTGTGGACGCTGGCGCGCCGCAGTCGGACCCCACCGTGTTCGTGGGCTCGCACAACTGGACGGCCTCGGCCGACACTGAGAACGACGAAAACACGCTCGTTATCCACGACAACCTCATCACCAACCAGTACTACCAGGAATACGCTGCCCGCATCGCCGAGCAGAACCAGGGCGTCACGGCCTGCCGCGTCGTGCTGGCCACCCGCGCCGGCACGGTGCAGGCCAGCACCATGCAGGCCTACCCCAACCCCACGCGCGGCACCTTCCGGCTGCACCTGGCCGCCACCACGGCCCGCACCGCCACCATCGTGCTGCGCGACGCCACCGGCCGCGTGGTGCTGGAGCGCACCCAGCCCTACAACGGCACCGACCTGACGGTAGACGCTACGGCGTTGAAAGCGGGCCTGTACCAGGTGCAGGTGACCACGCCCGAGGCCACGCAAGTAAGCCGCGTGGTGGTGGAATAAACGTTACTTGATTCACAAGAAAGGCGGCTCCTGATACAAGGGCCGCCTTTTTTAGTAGGTCGACTTGGCTAGGCAGCTAATGTGGACGAGCGCCGCAGGTACCACCAGGCCAGTAGCCCACCGGCCGCTAGCAGCAGCAGTACGCCGCTGTCAATGGGCGTTTCCACGGGCTTGGATTCATTTTCTTCCAGCGTGTCGAGGGAAACGTTGGCAGCCAGGGTTTCCGCCTGCTTTTGGCGCAGCGCCGCTTTCTGCGCTGCGTTTTCGAGCGCCAGGAAGGAGGTAAACGGCGTCATGATGCCCGCCCGGAAACTGGCCTGAATGAAGGGCACCCGTTCACGGTCGACGGTTTCAGGATGGAAAGTCTGCCACTGACTATGACCCCGTAGCAGCAGCCCGGCCAGCCAGCGATTGGCCGCTACGGCGCTGGCAGCGGGCACCGTGGGCGCACGGTTGAGCACAATATCAGCTTGGTCGTTGTCGGGCACGTAGGCGCGGGGGCGGGCGGCAGTGGGCCAGGCGCGCACGGCGGGTGCGGGCGGGGGCTGGTTGGCCACCGGCGGCGCGGCAACCGGCATGGCCACCTGCGTGGGCGAAGCCTGTGGCTGCGACGAGGCACCCAGCAAGGAGTGCGGCAAGAGGCGGCCGGTGCGGGTTAGCTCGTAGAACACGTCGCTTTCGGGAAAGGCGCTGCGGAACTCCGCAAAATCCGGGGCGAGTACTGCCTTTTGCAGGTCGTCGGTTACTACCACCACGACGGGATAGGTGGGCGTAGGATTCCGCTGGCTTTCAGCCAATACCCGCTGCAGGGCTCCCGTTAAATAAAAACCGCCTTCGGGTCTGTGGCTTTCCAAGGCCTGCTGCCAATCGGCCCCGGCCGGAAGAAGCGTGGTGTAGGCATCAACTAAACTGAAGCGGGCCGCAGCCCCATTGGGCAGGGACTGGGCCATTTGCCGCTCGATGCGCGCCCGGTACTCAGGCATGGGAGCGCCTCGCCGCGCCGAGGCATCGACTAGGAAATGGTAATAGGGCCGGCGTTGCACCAGCGGCAAGCTCTTTTTGGCTTGGGCGCTGAGGTACACCACCCCGCCATCGGGCGAGGCTACGGGCGCGGCCACCGGGGGGGCCGTGGTATCGTTGCCTAGGTTCACCATCTGGCCGTCGATGGTGAGCGTGATGGATTCTTTGTGCAGTAGCTGCATGCGGGTGCGGCGCACTGCGGGCCCCGTCACCGGGAATACGCGCAGCGCCACTTCGTTGGGGCCGGTATAGCTCAACAGACCGGGGTCACGGTTTTGGTTTTCGCTCAGAATTTGAGCAAACACCCAGGCGGCGGCTTTCTTTTCGGCCAGGATGCCCTGCTCCTGCCGCTTGCCGATGGTGAGGTAATAGTCGCTCACCCAGCAACCGGTGGGCAGTACGAAACGCGTACCGTACTCGCCGTTGCGGACAGTGGTATCGGCATTGGCAATTTCCAGGCTCACCCAGCTCACCCAGGCTTGCTGGCGGGCATCGTAGGTGCTGCTGGCGCGCAGGGCCCGCAACACCGGGCCGTTGGGGCTGCGCAGGTCATCGAGCTCCACGGTACGGTCGCGCCACGTTTGCACGGCCGGCGGCCCCGCCACACCGGTAAAAATGCGCTCCAAGTCGGCAATCTTGGCATCGGACAGCATGAGATTGTCCAGCACCAGCCAGTTAAAATACATCGACAGATACGGCAGCTGGGTGCCCGAAAACAGGTCGTTGTTACGGGCCTTGTGCTCTTTGATGGTGGCGAGGGTACGGGCCAGCGCCGCCGCATCGAGGCGTACTGGCTTGCTAAAGTTGGGCGTGTACACGTAGGCCAGCGCCTCGTGCAGCACCCGCCGGCTGTGCCAATAGCGGCCCGTGATGAACAGCGGCAACGCCAGCAGACCCGCCACCAAAACCGCGCCCACCGCCGCCCTGGAGTACACCCCGCGCAAGAAAACGATGTCATCACCCAACTGGCGCACGTGCACCACAAACAGCAGCGTGGGCGCCAGCAGCAAGAAACCGGTTCCAATGAGGATAATGGCCGGGATGGACAGCGGCAAAAACGGCAGGAACAGCAGGAAGAAGTAGAGCGTGTAGCCGAATAAGGCGCTACGGCACAGCAGCTGCAGCCGCCGCAGGCCCGGACGGGCGCTGCCCGGCATGCACAGCAGCGCCCCATTCACCAGGGCCAACACGTAGAACCACGGGCTGACAAAGTTGCCGAAAATGCCGTGCTCCTGCCGGAAGCCCTGGCCGAACAGCAATCCGTTGTTCACGGCCAATCCCAGCAGTGGCAGCCCAATGGTGACCACCCCTTTCCAAACCAGCGCACTGTCGGCCCAAAACCCGGCTTTGCGCAGCGAAACAATGTACACGGCCCGCACCAAAAAAAAGAAGAAACTAAGCGTGCTGACAACCATAGCCGCCACAAAAACGCCCGTTTCGAACCCAGACCAAGGTATAAACCCGCTTACCAGCCCTAACACCCAGAACACTACCGCCCACCCCATCGGCGCCGCCACCGCGAACAGGATATTGGGAACGGCGTGGTGCGCCCCGTCTTCGGGCGTGAACCGGGCCACCAGCACCAGCAGCGCGTAAGCCAGCGTGGGCATCAGGAAGGTCCAGGCCATGAGCACCGGGTCGGTGGGCACCATCCAGCGGGGCACGGCCCAAGGCAGCAGCTCGCTGGCACGGGCCATAACCAGGCATAGCAGCAAGCTGTACGCCAGCAACGCTCCCAGGCTAACGGCCGCCCCCACCCCTGCGCCCCGCCGCCAACACACCGCCGCGTAGGCCGCCCCGCCCACCCCCAGCAGCACCAGCGCCCCGCCCACCCACTGCCACTGCGCCACGCTCTCGGGCGGCAGCAGCGTCCGGATGATGGAAAATTCGCCGTAGCCCAGCGCCAGCAGCAGCACCACCGGCCCTGTGTTCACCAGAAACACCCATTTTGGATTGCGAAAGCTTTGCATAAAGTGGACCTGGCGGGTGCCGGGAGCAAAATGGAAAAATGAGATGGCCGTCGCAGCCTCGCCTTGCTTACCAAACGCTGTCAGCCGCAAAGCCAGGTCTTACCGGGCAACACAAAAGTATTTTGATAAACTTTGAAATGCAAAGTAATTTGTAAAACAAATTACTAAACAGTAAAAAAGGCGGCTCCTGCATCAGGGGCCGCCTTTTTTATGAGCTGGCTGGCTTACGAAATATTCCAATGGCCTGCTAGTAGTTATTCGGTTCAGGCTTGGGATTCTGCAGGGTGTCGCGGGTGTTTTTTTGAACCGCGATGGCAGCAAAAAGACTCAGCAGAAAGGACATGGCGTAGAAACCTTTCTCGCTCAGCGTGAGGGTGGCGTTCCACAGGCCCACGGCCAGCAGGCCCACCGTGAGCAGCACCGAAACCCAACTGATGCCATAGTACAGGTTAGTCACCGGAATACCTTCGAGGCGGTCGCGCACGCTTTTTTGCACCGAAATGGCCGAAAACAGACCGTACATCAGCACCGTGAAGTAGTAGCCTTTCTCGTTCAGCGCCATTTCGGCGTTCCACAGGCCGATGTTGAAGGCGGCGAAGCCGGCCAGAAGGGCAACCCAGGAGGCACCGATAAAGGCCGCAGACGTTTGTTGAACAACGGATTGAGTAGTGTTTTGCGGGTTCATAACAGAAGAAATGAAGGGTTGAAAGGTTTCGGCGGGCTAATTACCGCCGCCTCCGGTTAGGTTCAGCAAACCTACTGGTTGCCCGGAAACTTCCTTACCCAAAATCTGTCTATTTTAGACTTTTCGCCATCTGATAAACCGCAGGCAAAGACTTCTCAATATGCCTTAAAAACCAAACCCAGGCCTTATTCAGGCCTGGGTTTGGTTCATTTAATGGGACGTTTGAAATATTTTCCCAACCACCGACATTTCTATTTCAGCACGGCAATGGTCACGCCGTCACCGCCGCGGTCGGCGTGCTCGTCGGCCACGCTGGCCACGGCGCGCTGCGAGCGCAGGTAGTCGCGCACCACTTGCCGGAGCACGCCGTTGCCGCGGCCGTGCAGGAACTTCACTTCGGGCATGCCCAGCATCACGGCGTCGTCCACGAAGCTCATGGTTTTGGTGAGGGCGTCTTCGGCGCGTTCGCCGCGCAGGTCCAGCGTGGGGCTGAAGCCGGCCATACGGTCGGTGATGTTCACGCCGTTGCCGCCGCCGGAGCTGCTGCCGCCGAGCCGGCCGCTTTTGGCCTTGGCGGCCAACTCCCGCTCGCGGATTTCGGCCCGGCCCAGCTTCTCCAGCTGGCTGAGCTTGGTGAGCGTTTTCATGCCACCGAACAGGACTTCTGCGGTCTGGCCCTTCACGCTCACCACCTCGCCGTGCCCGTCCTGGCCAAACAGGGCCACTTTATCGCCGGGCCGCAGGTCGCCGGCTTCGGCGCGCTCGCGGGTGGCCTTGGGCTTGGGCGGCTCAATCTGCA
>JAYSZD010000761.1:0-1312 GCA_043738185.1 Hymenobacter sp.
ACGCTCGAAATGGTGTAGGCGATTTTACGCTTGCCCACGATGTCGAAGTTCAGGTTTTTGAACAGGCCGCGCGACAGGAAGGTGTCGAAGGTGAGGCTATGGTCCTCCTTTCCCTTCACCATCCACTCGATGATGAGGCGCGACACGAACACCGCCGACAGGAACGAGGTAAGCACGCCAATGCCCAAGGTCACGGCGAAGCTCTGCACGGGACCCGTGCCGAAGAAGCCGAGGATAAGGGCGATGAGCATGGTGGTCACGTTCGAGTCGAAAATGGCCGAGAAGGCGCGCGAATAGCCTTTGTTAATGGCATCGGGCACGCTCAGGCCGTGGGCCAGCTCTTCGCGGATACGCTCAAAAATCAACACGTTGGCGTCAATGGCCGAGGCAATTACCAGAATCAGACCGGCGATGCCGGGCAGCGTAAGCGCCGTGCCAAACTGCGCCAGCACGCCCAGAATCAGGAACATGTTGAAGAGCAGCGACACGTCGGCCACCAGGCCGGCGCGGCCGTAGTAGGCGGCCATGAAAATCATGATAAGAACCAGGCCGGCCAGCGACGAGTACAGGCCCTGGTCGATGGCTTCCTTGCCCAGCGACGGGCCGACGATGGCTTCTTCCACAATGCGGGTGGGCGCGGGGAGCTTGCCGGCTTTCAGCTGGTTGGCCAAATCCTGGGTGTCTTCGATGGCGAAGCTGCCCGTGATGCTGGTGCCGCCGCCGGTAATCTCGCTCTGCACCACCGGGGCCGAAACCACGTAGTCGTCGAGCACCATGGCCACCTGCTGGCCGATGTTGGCACCCGTCATTTTAGCCCACTTGCGCGAGCCGGCGGGGGTCATGTTCATCAGTACCTCGGGCTGGCCATTCTGGCCGATGTCAGCACGCGCGTCGCTGATAACTTCGCCGCTCATGGGGGGCACGCCGTCGCGGGTTTTGCGCACGGGGACCAGCTCTAGGTATTCCTGCTTGTCGATAGTAGTCGGCTTCAGGTTCCAGAGCAGGGCCAGGGTAGGGGGCAGCACGGCTTTGGCCTCCGGCGAGCGCAGGATGGCGTTCATGCGGGCGGTATCGCGCAGGTTCACGCCCAGGCGGCCGGGCATGGTGAAGAGGCGGGCCAGCTGGCCGCCTTTGGTCGAGGTCGCGGCCGAATCGGCGGCAGCGTCTTTAGTTTTCTTAGCGAGCTGCGCAGCCAGCGAGGTGGTGTCGCCAGCGGCGGCGGTGCCGGCCAGAGCAGTAGTATCAGCAGTAGCGGTGGCGGTGGTGCCGCCGGCTTTGTTGGCGGCCTCTTTGGCCGACAGCTGCTGGTCGA
>JAYSZD010000762.1:0-1308 GCA_043738185.1 Hymenobacter sp.
TTAGTTAAAAACTGCCGAAATTGAGCCCCAAAATCAGCACGATACCGACCACCATCAAAATCAGGTACGTCTCTACGGCGCCGGTTTGTACGTAGCGCAGCAGGGTGCCGCCGCCGTTCACAGCGCGGCCAAACACACCCACTACCGGGTTGATAATGCCGTTTTCCACGAACTTATACAGGCCGATGGACAACGCCATAATAGGCCGCGTGAACACTGCGTCGTATAGTTCATCGATGTAGTATTTGTGGTACACCAGGCTTTGAGGCCCCGAGCGCTGGGCTTCGTCCTCGGCGGGGCGCTGGGCGCGCGCTACGTAGAATACGTAGGCCAGCACAATGCCCAGTACGCCGGCCGCCACCGACAGGCCAATCAGCATAAGCTCTGTGCTGTGGTCGAGCTCGGTAGCGAAAGCAGCGGGCGTCAGGCGTTGCGAATACGTGAAAATCGGGGTCAGGTACTCGGCCAGGAAATGGCGGCCCGTGAACATGGGCGCGCCCATGAAACCGCCAACCGCCGCCAGCACGGCTAGTATGATGAGCGGAAACGTCATGCTGGCGGGCGACTCGTGCAGGTGCTTGCGCTGCTCCTCGGTGCCGCGAAATTTGCCGAAGAAAGCCAAAAACAGCAGGCGAAACATGTAGAAAGCCGTGAGGAAAGCCGTGAGCAGACCCATGCCCCACAGCACCTTGTTGTGCAGGAAAGCGTGTTCCAGAATTTCATCCTTGGAGAAGAAGCCGGAGAAGGGCGGGATGCCCGAAATGGCCAGGCAGCCGATGAGGAAGGTAAAAAAAGTGATGGGCAGCGCCTTGCGCAGGCCGCCCATACGGCGCAGGTCCTGCTCGTTGCTCATGGCGTGAATCACGGAGCCGGCCCCGAGGAACATCAGCGCCTTAAAAAACGCATGGGTGAGCACATGGAACAGCGAGGTGCTGTAGCCCATCACGCCCAAGGCCAGAAACATGTAGCCGAGCTGCGACACCGTGGAGTAGGCCAACACTTTCTTGATGTCGTTCTGGGCCAGGCCGATGGTGGCGGCAAACAGGGCCGTGGCCGCGCCCACAATGGCTACTACCTCCAGGGTATCGGGCGCCAGGGTGAACAGCACGTTGGCCCGCAGCACCATGTAGATGCCAGCCGTAACCATGGTGGCGGCGTGAATCAGGGCCGAAACCGGCGTGGGGCCGGCCATGGCGTCGGGCAGCCAGGTGTAGAGCGGTAGCTGGGCCGACTTGCCCATGGCACCCACAAACAGCAGCAGGGTGATGGCCGTGACCACGCCCGTACCCACCTGCATGGTGCTGGCCT
>JAYSZD010000763.1:0-1307 GCA_043738185.1 Hymenobacter sp.
CGGCCAAGCAGACGACCAAAGCGGCCAAGCAAGCCCCTGATTCTTCGGTCGCAGCCCCAGTGGCCGCGCCGGCCGCCAAGGCTGCGCGCCCGGTGGCGGGTCGGCGCTCCGCAGCGTCGAAACCTGTCGCGACTAAAGCAACTCCCGCTGTCGCGGAAACAACGCTGCCGGAATAGTAATTTGCCTCGGCAACTGGCTATTGAGCGTTGCCGAGGCAATTACCACGCTGAGTGTGTGGTACCCTAAGCCAAGTTGCACACAGCAAATTGCGTAATCAAAGGGAAAATCAGACCCGGCGTTTGCCTTACTGAACAGCAAGGTTGGCGGTTTCATCAACAATGCCGGCCACCGCTACGTTAGGTAGGCATGACGAAAGCCGTTTTTATTGCCGCCGCCGAGCCTTACAGCGGCAAGTCGCTGGTTACGCTCGGGCTGGTAAATATGCTGCTGGGCCAGACGCGGCAGGTGGGCTACTTCAAGCCGCTGGTTGATTACGACCCCACCCAGCAGCCCGACCCGCACCTGGCCACCATCACCAGCTACTTCAAGCTGGCGCTACCGCTGGCCGACACGTACGCTTACACCCGCGCCGAAGCGCTGGCTTTGCTCGAAACCGGGGCTCAGGGCGAGCTCATTGATAGGGTGATTCGCAAGTTCAAGCACTGGGAAGACACCTGCGACTTCACCGTGGTGGAGGGCAGCGACTTCGTGGGGCCGGGCACCGCGTTTGAGTTCGATGCCAACGTGTCGATTGCCAAAAACCTGGGTGTACCAGTCATTCTGGTGGTGTCGGGGCACGGCAAAACGGCGGCCCAGGTCGTGAGCGCGGTGCTCACCACGCTGCGCAACTTCGAGAGCCGCGAGGTGCCCGTGTTGCAAGTGGTGGCCAACCGCATTGCCCCGGCCCAGGTGGCCGAGGTGCAGGCGCTGCTGCGCAGCCAGCTGCCGGCCGAGGTACTGCTGGCCCTCATCCCCGACGACCCCAACCTGCTGCACCCCACCATGCGCGAGATTCAGGCCGGGCTGGGCGGCAAGCTGCTGTTTGGCGAAGCGGGCCTGGGCAACCAGGTCGACAATTACGTCATCGGGGCCATGCAGGTGCCCAACTTCCTCAACTACCTCAAGCAGAACGTGCTGATTGTGACGCCCGGCGACCGGGGCGACATCATCGTGTGCGCCTTGCAGGCCAACCAGTCGGCCAGCTACCCCAAAGTGGCGGGCATCGTGCTCTCCACCGGCTCGGAGCCCGACGAGCCCGTGCGCCGGCTGCTGGAGGGCCTGCCCAGTACGGTGCCCATTCTGTCGGT
>JAYSZD010000764.1:0-1302 GCA_043738185.1 Hymenobacter sp.
CTTTGCCGGGGAAGGCCCGGGCCGCAAAGCCCAGCGCGCCACCGAGTTCGGAATCATACTGAGACGCACTGGCCTGCACGGCTTTCTGCGTCTTTACCAGGTTCTTGTAGAGCAGCGAGTTTTTTCCGCCGCCCAGGATTTGGGCCAGTGCCGAGAGTGGCAACGCGTCGGGGTGGCCCGCCGCCACGGTCGGGTATACCATCTGCAACGATGGGAAACGGATGTTGTCCTGGTAACTCACGTAGCGGTCGGCCGTCAGCACGGGGGCTGGGTACCTGGCCTTGGTCACGGCCGGGCCGCGCTTGATGGAGCCGAAGTACTTCTCCACCATTTTCACCACCTCGGCGGGCTTCACATCGCCGCCCACGGTGAGCGTGGCGTTGTTGGGGCCGTACCAGCGCAGAAAGAAGTTCTTCAAATCGTCCACGTTCGAGCGGTCCAAATCGGCCAGCGAACCGATAACCGACCACGAATACGGGTGGCCGTAGGGAAACATGGCTTTCTGAATGTACTCCTGGGCCTGACCGTAGGGGCGGTTGTCCACGTTCTGGCCGCGCTCGTTTTTTACGGTGCTGCGCTGCACCTCGAATTTTTTCTGCGTCACGGCATCGAGCAGAAAGCCCATGCGGTCGGCTTCCAGCCAGAGGCCGGTTTCGAGCTGGTTGTTGGGCAGCGTCTCGAAGTAGTTGGTGCGGTCCGTGTTGGTCGAGCCGTTGAGGGTGCCGCCGGCGGCGGTCACGAATTTGAAGTGCTGCTCGTCGGCTACGTTATCCGAGCCCTGAAACATCATGTGCTCAAAGAAGTGGGCAAAGCCCGACTTGCCCACCTGCTCGCGGGCCGAGCCCACGTGGTAGGTTACATCCACGTGCACCAACGGGTCCGAATGGTCTTCGGCCACGATGAGGGTGAGGCCGTTGGGCAGCACGTACTTCTCGTAAGGCACCACCAACTCGCCGGGCTTGCGGGTTACTTTTTCCACCAACCGGGTGCCACCGGGCGTGGTCATAAGTGCGGCTTTGGCGGCGGGGGCTTTGGCAGCCGGCTTTTGCTGCGCCAAACTGGCCGTAGTAATCAGGGCCAGGCCCAGAGTAGACAGGAAACGAAGGTTCATTTTTGCGGAAAAGTTGAAAGTGGAAAAACGAAAGTGTGAACTGGGCTGCAACTTACTGCCGCGAACGCAACTATTTTGTCCGCTGGCGTTATTGTCAGGCTCATCTATCGTCGATTGGAAGCGGGCATTACAACCGGCCGATGAATTTAGCCCGCAGGAGGCGCAGGAGGCGCAGGAGGCGCAGAGGGTTG
>JAYSZD010000765.1:0-1300 GCA_043738185.1 Hymenobacter sp.
GGATTTTGAAGCCGATTTCGTAATACCGACATCAAATGAAAATAGCAAAAAGGCCGCCCAACTGGGCGGCCTTTTCTTGTTAAGATAATCGGCCACAAAATCCGATAATTCCGAATAATCCGATAAATCCGCGTTTCAGATAACTACCGGCCCACCGACTTGTACAGCATGCCCTTGCTCAAACGCGTAGTGCGCTGCATGCCGTTGAGAATGGCTAGCTCCTCGTGGCGGCTGGTGGGCACGCCACTGGCGCTCAGGGCTTGGGCGAGTGTCTGGCTGCCGGTGGCAGTCCGGATGCGGATTTTCTGCGACTGTCGGTTGAGCTTGTTGGCATCGGTGAGACGAGCAAAGCCTTGGGCCACCCGCGCAAACGTGTTGGAATAGGTAGAAAAGGATGCCGGCGCGGTGAGTCCCACGATGCCATAGAACGTTTTGCCGTCTTGGATGACGTGGGCCAGCACGGCGGCGCCGGCCTGGTTCTGCTGAGCGGCCTGCTGGCCCTGCATTACCACGGCCGGAAAGCCGTTTACCGTAGTGCGCCGGGCATCAGCCGATTGCAGGCCAATGGCTTTGGCCAGGCCTTGGGCGGCTTCATCCAGCGAATTGCCGCCGGCCGGAATGAGCACCAGCATGGCTTTGCCGTTGGGCTCGGCCATCTGGAATTGCGAAGGCGAGTTCTGCGACTTCCAGCCCGAGGGAATGGGCATGCGGAACTTCAGGTCGGGATGATAGAATACGCCGCCTTCCACGTAGCCCTGGCGCGGGTCTTCGCCGTAGGGCAATCCGTCAATCATGCGCAGGTAAGAATCGCGGCCTACGGCCAGTTGCCGGCCGCCGGCATTTTGTTTGGCCTGCGCGGCCAGGCTTTTCACCGTGGTGTAGCGGTCGGCCGAATTGGGGTGCGACGACAGGAAGCCGGGCACACTACCGCCGCCGCTGGCTTGCTCATTGCGCTGCAACGTCTGGAAAAAATCGGCCATCTGGCTGGCATCGTACCCAATCTTAGTGGAATATTTCACCCCCAACTTATCCGACTCCCGCTCGTCGTCGCGGCCATACTTGAGCATGCCTAAGCCCACGCCCTGCTGAATAATGCCGCCGTACTGCTCCGCCAGGCGCGGGGCCACTATCGAGCCTAGGAGTAGGCCAATGCCTGCCATCGTGGAGCGCCGCTGCTGGCTTTGCCCGTGCTTGGCCGTGATGTGGCCCAGTTCGTGGCCCAGCACACCGGCAAATTGCGCCTCGCTGTTAAAATGCGCCATGATGCCCCGCGTGAAGTACACGTGGCCATCGGGCGTGG
>JAYSZD010000766.1:0-3181 GCA_043738185.1 Hymenobacter sp.
CCTTATCCCCCCAGAACGGCACTCGTTCGACGAAATACCAAGCGTAATAAGGTCCTTCGCAGGCGGACGCCAGATAGAGGATGACAAACGCTTAGAAAAATCGATTTTCTAAACAGCTTCGCTCTGTAAAAGAAGCCGCTCCAAAGGGCGGTTTTTTTGTGTCCGAAATTTTTTTTTCTCCCCAACACTGCATCAAATATCAAAAATAGCGTGTACGTTTGTGGTGTACTAGATAATTAGTACACTAAAGCAAACAAGCACATGGTGCGCATCCGAAACCTCGATTTTGGGTATTCCCGGCGGGTCCCGCTCTTTCAAAACCTGAGCCTGGCGCTGGACCGGGGCCACATCTACGGCCTGCTGGGAAAGAACGGGGCCGGCAAAACCACCCTGCTCAAGAACATTGTGGGCCTGGCATTTCCCTGGTCCGGGACGTGTCTCATTGACGGGCAGTCGGCCGCAGCTCGCCAACCGGCGGTGCTCGAAGACCTGTTTTTCCTGCCCGAGGAAGTGTACGCGCCGGCCCTCACCGCCGAGCAGTTTGTGGCGCACACGGCCGGCTTCTACCCGCGCTTTGATGTCGGGCAACTCTACGAGTACCTGCAGGAGCTGGAAGTGCCGCGCGGCGCCAAGCTGAACAAGTTCTCGCACGGCCAGCAGAAGAAGTTCATGATTGCCTTCGCGCTGGCTGCCAACACCGGCCTGCTCGTGCTCGACGAGCCTACTAATGGCCTTGATATTCCGAGCAAGGTGCAGTTCCGCAAAATCCTGGCCTCGGCCCTGAGCGAGGAGCGCTGCATGGTCATCTCCACCCACCAGGTGCGCGATTTGGAGAGCCTGATTGACACCGTGGTGGTGGTGCACAACCGCGAAATCGTGCTCAACCAGGAAATAGACCAGCTGGCCGAGCGGCTCACGTTTGCCAAGGGCGCGGCGGCCGAAGCGCCGGGCGCCTTCTACAGCGGCGCGTCGGTGGGCGGGCCAGTGGCCATCCGGGCCAACGAAACGGGCGCCTACAGCCGCGTCGATTTGGAATTACTCTTCAATGCCCTCACCACCGGCGATGCCGCCGTCCTGCACACCTACTTAAACCAGCCCCGCCATGAATCCGTCCAGTAACCAAGCGTTTAGTTTGCGGCGTTTCGGCCGCCTGTTCGGCCGGCACACGGCCGAGCACCTGCCCGCCTACCTGATGACGGCCACCGTGGGCACCGGGGGGATGCTGCTCGCGATGGGCTTCATCACCTACCTGCAGCGCAGCGCCCTGGGCGCCAGCGGCCAGATGGTATTTTTTATCCTGTTTCTGATGGCGGGGTGCGCTTTTTTCAGCAGCACCGTTTTCGCGCAGTTCAGTACCCCGCGCCAGGCGTCGGTGGCCCTCACGCTGCCCGCCTCGCACCTGGAGAAGTTTCTGGTGGCCTGGGTGTATTCGCTGCCGATTTTTCTGCTGGCCTTCGTGCCCCTGTTTTACCTGGCCGATGCGGCCGTCGTGTACGCCGGTCTGGCGCCGGGCCAGACGCCCGAACTGCTCGACCTGGTGGCCGCCCGTCAGGATGTGGCCGGTATGCTCTGCCTGTTGGCCGCCGTGCATGCCGCCTGGCTGTGGGGCAGCATCCGCTTCGAAAACAAGCACTTCGTGAAAACCGGGTTTGCCGCGCTGCTGCTGCTGGGCGGGCTGTCGGTGCTCAATTTTCAGGTTTTGAAGCGGTTGGTGCGCGCAGAGCTGATGCCCGCGCCACCATTCACCAGCCTGCGGTTTATGGAAAGCCAGCAGCCCTACAGCGTGGCCCTGCCCGACGGTCCGGCCCACTGGCTGGCGCTGCTGCCGCTGGCTTTGGCGGTGCTGCTGTGGGCGGCGGCCTATTTCCGCCTCACCGAAAAGCAGCTTTAGCACTATTTCTATGGAATTTCGAGATAACGAAGCCATCTACCTGCAAATAGCCGGGTATGTGGGCGAGAAAATTCTGCGCCAGCAGTGGCCGCCCGACGACAAGATTCCGTCGGTGCGCGACCTGGCCGGCGAGCTGCAGGTGAATCCCAACACCGTGATGCGGACCTACGAATTCCTCCAGAACCAGGAAGTGCTGTACAACAAGCGCGGCATTGGCTTTTTTGTGGCGCCCGACGCCGGCCAGAAAGTGAAGGCGTTCCGCCGCACGCGCTTCCTGCAACAAGAGCTGCCGGAGCTGTTCAAAACCATTTTCCTCCTCGACATCAGCCTCGACGAACTGCAGCATCGCTACGCCCAATTCAAGGCCGAGCAGGCAGCCGCTCTTTCCACCATCACCGTGATTTCCAACGACCATGAAAACCAGTAATAAATTGCTGATTGCGGCCCTGCTGCTGCTGCTGGGCGCCCTCACCGCCTTCAACCAAAAGATACGTGCCGAGTACGCCCGCGGCGCCTATAAAGACCCCAACGCGAATAGTACGGCCCTTGATTTCAGGAATTTTACGGACGTTGACGTGCAGGCGGCTGGCCTGGTGGGCGTGCGCGTGGTGGCCGGCCCCTATGCCGTGCGCCTGGACAACGCCGCCGCCAGCTATGTGAAAGTGCGCCAGCAGGGCGCCAGACTGACCGTAGCACTGGTGTTTCCAAAAGAGCGGGAGTCGCTGGGCAGCCGCGAGCCCCTCACCATCAGCCTGCCCCGGCTGCGGCAGCTTACGGCCAGCGGCACCTACGCGATGTCGGGCCGGCTGGTGACCGAAAAGGCTGGCAATGGGCTGCCTCTGCGCATCGAAGGCTTCCGGCAGGACAGCCTGCGCCTGCGGCAGGACCACGGCACTAAAGTAGCTCTGGCCAACAACCAGCTAGGTTACCTGCGGGCCGACGCCGGACGCACCCCCGGCAGCCATCCGGTACTCCACATCGATAACACCAACCGGATTCAGGCCGCCAGCCTGGTAATACACAGCCAGGGCGAGCTGCGGCTTGAGGCCGGCGGTATTCCCGACCTGCGCACGCAGTTCGGCGACAGCGCCCGCGCCACGCTCACGGGCGCCGCATTGCGCAGCCTGGGCCAGCGCTAAACCCTGGCTTTTCTCATCTTTTTCTGCACAACCACGCCGGTGGGCGGGCGAACCATTGGTTCGCTTGCCCACCGGCGTGGTTGCTCGGCAGCTTTTGGGGGGAGTGGCAGTGGCCCGCCGGCAAGTGATGAGGGCGAGGTAGCCGGCGGCG
>JAYSZD010000767.1:0-3179 GCA_043738185.1 Hymenobacter sp.
TAGAAGCCGTCGTTGCCGCGCCAGGCCAGGCCCGAAAACTTTACGTCCTTAAGCGTGTCGCCCACAATGCTTTTATCAGCGGCCTTCATCACAATCACCTTGCGCCAGTCCGAGCCGCCTTCCGAAATCTGGTAGGCGGCCAGGCTGCCGTCTTTGCTGAAGTTGAGGCCGGCCAGCGAAGTCGTGCCGGCTTTCGAGAACGTGTTGGGGTCGAGAAACACTTCCGGAGCGGCCGAGCCCAGCTGCCGGTACACCACCGACTGGCTTTGCAGGCCCGTGTTCTTGGAGAAGTACGTGTACTTGCCCTCCTTGTAGGGCGCGCCGTATTTTTCGTAGTTCCACAGCGTTTCGAGGCGCTTGCGGATGGCGTCGCGGTAGGGAATCTGGGCCAGATAGCCCTGCGTCACCTTGTTTTCTTCCTGCACCCAGCTTTTGGTATCGGCCGCCTGGTCGTTTTCGAGCCAGCGGTACGGGTCAGCCACCTTGGTGCCAAAATAGGTGGTCACGGTGTCCACCTTTTTGGTCTGCGGATACGGCAGCATCCTGATGGGCGTTTGGGCAAACACCGGCGCGCTAAGCAGCACGGCAGCCAGCGGGGCAAAGGAACTTCTCATAGATTGGGGTTGGTGAGAGTTTAGGGCAAATTACGTCTGGGCCGCCATAGGTGCATTAGCACCCGCGCGGGCCCGGGACCGGTGTAAATGACAGCTAGCCGCTGTATTGGCTGCACTAAGATTCCCGTTCCAGACGTATGTGCCCGTATTCTCTCCCTACCGCATCAACGAATCTGATTATTAATTGGTGAGCGGTGGTCTAAATATGAGGAGGCTCACAGATTATCCCAAGGGCTTCGTGGTACCACTAACCAAGCGTACGGAATGACTACCCGGTTTGTCACCAGTTCCACGCGCTGAGTTAGCAGCACCAGGTGCTCCTTTTAACGAACTGCGCTCACGCGCCAGATGCGGTCGGCGGCGTCGTCGGCCACCAGCAGCGAGCCGTCGGGCAGGGTAGTTACGCCCACGGGGCGCCCGTAGGCATCTTTCGAGTCGCCACCAGCCAGAAATCCGGTGAGGAAATCCTCGGGCGGGCCGCTGGGCTTGCCGTTGGCGAAGGGCACGAACACGACTTTGTAGCCCGAGAAAGCCGAGCGGTTCCAGGAGCCGTGCTGGCCGATGAAAGCGCCGCTGTGGTACTTGGCGGGGAAGGCCGTCTTATCATAAAAAGCCAGCCCGAGCGAGGCGGTGTGCGCCCCCAGCGGCACTTCGGGCACCAGGGTTTTCTGCACCAAATCGGGGCGTTCGCCTTTGCGGCGCGGGTCCACGTTCGGGCCGAAGTAGGCGTAGGGCCAGCCGTAGAAGCCGCCTTCGCGCACGCTGGTCAGGTAATCAGGCACGAGGTTGTCGCCCAGCTCGTCGCGCTCGTTCACGGCCGTCCAGAGAGTGGTGGTGCCGGGGGCCCAGTCCATGCCCACGGGGTTGCGTAAGCCGGCGGCGTATATTTTCTCGCCGCTGCCGTCAGGATTGATTTGCAGAATGTTGGCGCGGCGCACTTCGTGCTCGGCGCCGTTTTCCTGCACGTTGCTGCCCGAGCCCACGCTCACGTAAATCTTCGAGCCGTCGGGGGCGGCCAGCAGGTTGCGGGTCCAATGGTTGTTGTAGCCGCCGGCGGGCAGCGTCAGGATTTTCTGGCCCGGCCCCGTGACTTTGGTGGCGCCCGGCTGGTAGGCAAAGCGCAGGATGCCGTCGGTGTTGGCCACGTAGAAGTAGTTACCCAGCACCAGCATGCCGAATGGCTGTCTGAGGCCGGCGACGAACGTGGTGCGCACGTCCGGCTTGCCGTCCTGGTTGGTATCCCGAAACAGGGTGACGCGGTTGGCGCTTTCGGCGCGCAACGAGCGAGACTTGTCCAAGTTCAGTTTGGCCACCACTTTTTTGAGCGTAGTGGTAGGCACGGTGCTCGATTCGGCCACCAGCACGTCGCCGTTGGGGGCCACGTATATCCAGCGCGGGCTTTGCAGCTGGCCGGCGTACTCGGCCACCGCGAAGCCTGCCGGGGCGGTAGGCGTTTTACCAGCGGGCCAGCCCACCACGTTCACCCGGTTCGATACCGACTTGGTGGTGTAGGGCGCGGGCAGCCGCAGGGAATCCACGGCGGCCGTGGTGATGGTTTGGGCCGGCGTGGTGGCAGCAGCTTCTTGCTTTTCCTGCTTGCTGGGGCCGCTGCACGCGGCCAGCAGCGTCAGTACAGCCAGCAGCGCATTCGATTTACCTGGTTTCATAGAAGGAAATTGGCGGGGCCAAACCGGTGGCCCGGCGTGAAGTCGACACTGCTTAGTTTACTTCTGTCCCCTGATTTGGTTGTGTGGCACCACCCGGCCGGACGCCTACGCCGCCAGCAGTCCCTGCTCCCGGAGCCAGTCAAAAATCAGCTGGTCCACGGCCGATACTTCGGGCCGGTGCCGGTAGGTCAGCCACACCACTTCTTCGATTTCGGCGGCGGGCTGCAGGGTGCCGGTGTAGCGGGCGCGGTAGCAGGTCATGCGCACCAGCACGCCGCTGGGGTGGCCGTGGGCCGGCGCCTCAAACGTGCCCACGTACTCCAGGCTGTCCCCAACAAGGGCCACGGTCAGCTCCTCGCTGATTTCGCGCAGCAGGGTTTGCTGGTCGGTTTCGCCGGCTTCGCGCTTGCCGCCGGGAATATAGTACCGGTCTTTGCCGCGGCTGCGGGTGCTTAGCAGGCGGCCCTCGTGCAGGTGCAGCCAGGCAATTTTATCAATCATTTGAAGTTTTGATTACGCATTGCTGCAAATAACGACAGGCGTATGTGTATTTGAATTTGCAGCAAATGCCACCGCTCCAAAGCTCACGAAACGCATTCTTTCCACCTATTTCCGTTTATTTCGATGGGTAAAGTGCGTTTACGCTTTTTTCCATGTAGCGCGTTGGATTCATGCGCCGTTGAGAACCGCAGCGCACGACGTCCGGCCGGGGCGAGTTTACGTGGTGAAGCTCCGGTGGACCGGCCGCTAAATCTTTTTCCCTCTTTTTCTGTCTGTACCAGTATGACGCATTTCCTGAAAAACAGCCTGGCCAGCCTTTGCCTCTTCCTGCTGGCCTCCTGCACCGATTCGCCCGCCGAAGCCCAGCAAGCAACCGCCCCGCCCGCCATCCGCTCCA
>JAYSZD010000768.1:0-3177 GCA_043738185.1 Hymenobacter sp.
AAAGAAGACGCGCTGGTGCGCGTGGACATGTCGGAGTACATGGAGAAATTCAGCGTGTCGCGCCTGGTGGGCGCGCCTCCCGGCTACGTGGGCTATGAAGAGGGCGGCCAGCTGACGGAGAAAATCCGCCGCAAGCCGTACTCGGTTATCCTGCTCGATGAGATTGAGAAGGCGCACCCGGACGTGTACAACCTGCTGCTGCAGGTGCTGGACGACGGCATTCTGACCGACGGCCTCGGCCGCAAGGTGGACTTCCGGAATACCATCATCATCATGACCTCCAATATTGGGGCGCGTGATTTGCAGGACTTCGGCGCTGGCATCGGCTTCGGCACCAAGGCCCGGCAGGACAACATGGACGAGCTGACCAAGGGCACCATTACCAACGCCCTAAAGAAGACGTTCTCGCCCGAATTCCTTAATCGTTTGGATGACGTCATCGTCTTCAACTCGCTGGACAAAAAGGACATTCACAAAATCATCGACATCAGCCTGGCCAAGCTCCTCTCACGGGTGCAGGCACTGGGCTACCGGGTCGAGCTGACGGAAGCGGCCAAAGACTTTGTGTCGGAGAAAGGATACGACCCCAAGTACGGTGCTCGTCCGCTGAACCGTGCCATCCAGAAGTATATCGAAGACCCGATTGCGGAGGAAATCCTCAAGGCGCAGGTGATACAGGGCGACATCATCACGGCCGATTACGCCGAGGGTGCCGAGGAGCTGACATTTGCAGTCAGCAAAAGTGGTGAAGTACAAAACCAGACCAGCGACGAGCGCCCGGCCGATAAGCCAGAATCGCCGGACGCGGACGCTAAGAAGTAACGCGCAGTACCTGATATAGCTTGTGCAAAACTAAAAAACCGGTTTCCGAAAGGGAGCCGGTTTTTTTTGTTGCATCCCTGCTAACTTGCTGGCTGTTTCTGAATTCCGTTGCCGCGTTTATAAAATCCCAGGCCCTTTATGAATTTCCTGCAAAGAGCCGCCCTCACAGGTGCCGGCGCGGCCCTCACCAGCGTAGCGCTGGCGCAATCGGCACCGGTTGCGGCCATTAAGCCCAAGGTTTTTACTAATTTTGGCGTTACCCGAACCGATAATTACTACTGGCTCAACCAGCCCACAGACCCCGCGGTGCTGAGTTACCTTACCGCCGAAAACGCGTATTGCGATAAGCAGCTGGCTGGCACCAAAACGTTACAGCAGAAGCTGGTGGCCGAGATAAAAGCCCGCATCAAACAGGAGGACGCCACAGTTCCGTACCGCGATAATGGCTACCTGTACTACTCGCGCTTTGAGTTCGGGGGCGAGTTGCCGATATACTGCCGCAAGCAGGGCAGCAGCGTGGCACCCGAAGAGGTATTTCTCAACGCCGACGAGCTTAGCACGGGACGGCCCTATTTTCAAATCGGTGACTGGGCCGTGAGCGACAACAACCAACTGCTGGCCTACACTGCCGATACGGTGAGCCGGCGCCTGTACACGCTTCGTTTCAAGAACCTGGCAACAGGCACACTCTTTCCTGAGCGCATTACCAATACCGGTGGAGAAGTGGTATGGGCCGCCGACAACAAGACGGTGTTTTACACCAAAAAAGATGTCACTACCCTGCTGCCCTACCAAGTATACCGCCACACCATCGGCACCGACCCTAAGGGCGACGTATTGATTCACGAGGAACGCGACAACACGTTTAACCTGGCCGTAACCCGTTCCAAGTCGAAGAAATTCATTGGCATCGTGCTCACCAGCTCGCTGTCTTCGGAGTACCGTTACCTCGACGCGGCTACGCCCACGGGCCCGTTCAAAACGTTTTTGCGGCGTGAGAAGGACCACCTTTACACCGTAGAGCATCTGGACGATAAATTCTACGTGCGCAGCAACTGGCAGGCGCCTAACTACCGCATGATGGTGACGCCCGTGGCCAACACGTCCAAAGCCATGTGGCGCGATGCCATCACCCGGCACCCAGAAATTTTCCTCGACAACTTCGAATTGTTCCGGGAATACCTCGTGTTGAATGAGCGAAAGGGCGGCCTGCGGCAATTGCGGGTAATAAGCCTCAAGGATAAACAGGAGCATTACCTGTCTTTTGATGAGCCGGCCTACACCGCCACCGTGGGCGTGAACGCAGAAATGGATACGCCCCTGCTGCGCTACAATTACACATCGCTGACCACGCCAGCCTCCACGTTTGAGTACGACATGAGCACGCGCACCGGCACGCTGCTAAAGGAGCAGCCCGTGCAAGGCAGCTTCAACAAGCGCGACTACGTGACGGAGCGCATATTCGTAAAATCGCGCGATAATGTCTTCATCCCCATGGCCATCGTGTATAAGAAGGGCACGAAGCTGGACGGCAGCGCGCCGCTTTTGCAATACGCGTACGGCTCCTACGGCTTCTCGCAGGACCCCACCTTCAGCGCGGCCCGCCTGAGCTTGCTCAACCGCGGCTTTGTCTACGCGCTGTGCAACATCCGGGGCGGGCAGGAAATGGGCCGCCAGTGGTTCGAAAATGGCCGGATGCTGAATAAAATCAACAGTTTCAATGACTTCATCGACTGCTCGCTTTACCTAACCACGAAGCGCGACGCTAAAGTAGCCACCGACAAAAGCAAGCAGCAGTACACTTCCTCCGACAAGCTGTTTGCTATGGGCGGCAGCGCCGGCGGCCTGCTCATGGGCGCCGTGATGAACATGCGGCCCGACCTCTACAAAGGTGTGATTGCGGCCGTGCCCTTCGTCGATGTGGTTACTACCATGTCGGACCCCAGTATTCCGCTCACCACCAGCGAGTACGACCAGTGGGGCAACCCGGCCGACGAAGACTACTTTAACTACATGCTTTCGTACTCGCCCTACGACAACGTAACGGAGCAGGACTACCCCAACGTTCTCGTCACTACCGGCTTACACGATTCGCAGGTGCAGTATTACGAACCCGCCAAATGGGTGGCCAAGCTGCGCGCCTTGAAAACCGACAAGAACCTGCTGCTGCTGCATACCGACATGAGCGCCGGCCACGGCGGCGCGTCAGGCCGGTTCAAGTCCATCAACGATACCGCGCGGCAATACGCGTTTATGCTGCAACTGCTGGGAAAGAACTTGTAGGAACGCGCCTTGGCGCGTTCGGCATCTGCACGGCCCACCACATTTTTGGCGCTTACCGAGGCCATTCGGCAT
>JAYSZD010000769.1:0-3175 GCA_043738185.1 Hymenobacter sp.
CGTTCACACAAATTACTCCGAAATGCTATGTTACCCCAATCAAGTCAGAATCCAGATTTTTTACGTGTGCAGCAAGCGTATGAACAATGTGCCTCACACGATAAAAACCATTCAAAACAGCTGATTAAGGGCCTTTTAGAATTGCATTAGCAAAACACACTGCTCTACATTTGGATGACACTTCCCATCCAATGCCCGTGTTTCGCCCTGCTCTCACTTACATTTTCGCAACTGGTGGACACCAGTTGCTGTCGGGTGTTGCGCGCCCGTTGCGGTGGCGCGCCGCCTTACTCGTCCTGCCGCTGCTGGTAGCTTGTCAGCGCGGAGCCGTTCCCACGACGCAAGCAATTACGACTCCGGCATCAGCGGCAGTCCCTGCCGAGGCTCCCGCCACTCCGACCTTCAGTCCACGCGTGCGTGAGTTGCTAGCGAAGATGACGTTGAAGGAGAAAATCGGACAGATGACCCAGCTTAACATTTCGGTGATTAATACCACCGGAGTGCAAAAAGACGTAATGCTGGATTCAGCCAAAGCGGCCGCGCTGGTCCGGGAATTTCACATTGGCTCCTTCCTTAATGGCGAAGCAGTGCCAGCCGCCCAGTGGGTGCGCTACTCGGCGGCCTTGCAGCGCATTGCCCTGCGTGAATCGCGGCTGCGCGTGCCCATCATCTATGGCATCGACCATATGCACGGAGCCAGCTACGTAGCGGGCACGGCCATTTTCCCGCACAATATCAACTTGGGCGCCAGCTTCAACCCCGAGCTGGCCCGGCAAACGGCCCGCGCTACGGTGCTGGAGTCGGCCGACCTGGGCCACCACTGGGTGTTTGCCCCGGTGGTTGATTTGGGCGTGAACACCTACTGGCCACGCTTTTACGAAACATACGGTGAAGACCCGCTGGTGGCGTCCCGCATGGGTGCGGCCTTTGTGAAGGAGCTGCAGAACAACTCGGAAATAGCGCCTTACAAAGTGGCGGGCTCCGGCAAACATTTCATTGGCTACTCCGACCCCCGCAACGGCTGGGACCGCACCAATGCCCTGATTTCGGACCAGCGGCTGCAGGAGTTTTTCCGTCCGCCGTTTCAAGCCGCAATCGATGCCGGACTGAAATCCATCATGATTAACTCGGGCGAAATCAACGGCGAGCCGGTGCACGCGTCCAAAGCCATCCTGACGGATTTGCTGCGCGACCAAATGGGATTCAAGGGTGTGGCCGTGACTGATTGGGAGGATATTATCCGCTTGGTACGCATCCAAAAAGTGGCCCCCAACGAGAAGGAGGCCACTTGGATGGCCATCGACGCCGGCGTGGACATGGCCATGACGCCTTACACCACCACATTCTGCCGCCTGGTGAAGGAGCTGGTGCAGGAAGGCCGCCTCACCCAGGCTCGTATCGACCTGTCGGCGGGCCGGGTGCTTCAGATGAAAGACGAAATCGGGCTGTTTGAGAACCCGATGCCCCGCGCCGACCGGCTTTCCCGTGTGGGCGACCCGGCCTTGCGCGCCCAAGCCACGGCCGCAGCTCGTGAATCGGTGGTGCTGCTCAAAAACGACAATAATACCCTGCCCCTAGCGCCCGCCCGCGTGAAACGGCTGCTGGTAGTAGGGCCTTCGGCTGACTCCCGAGCCAACCTAGCCGGAGGCTGGACGCTGGCCTGGCAGGGCCGCCCGGAGTCGGAATATCCCAAGGACGTGCCCACGCTGCTGGAAGCCCTGCGCCAGGAATACCCCAACGCCAAAGTCGAAATGATGCCCTACCGCAACGCGGCGGGCAAGCTAACGCTAACGGCTATTACAACCGCCGCCAAACAGGCCGATGCCGTCGTGCTGGCTCTGGGCGAGCGGCCCTATACCGAAGGATTGGGCAATACCTCCGACCTGACCCTGCCAGACGACCAGCAGCAGCTGACGCTCGCGGCGCAGGCCAGCGGCAAGCCCACCATTTTGCTCATGATTGGTGGCCGGCCGGGCATCATCCGCGAGGTGACGGCGGGCACGAAGGCCATTATCTGGGCGGGGCTGCCGGGCTACGGCGGCGGCACGGCGCTGGCCGAAATCATCAGTGGCAAAACCAACCCCAGCGGCAAGCTGCCCTTCACCTACCCGCAGTTTGCCGGCCACATCTCTAACTACCACCACGACAACAACGAAAACAGCCTGGACCTGAGCGATTTCGGCGCCGGATTTGAAAAGCGCGACGCCAAGTATAAGAGTTCCATGCTCACGGAGTTTGGCGAGGGGATGAGCTACACCACTTATGCCTACGCGGGCCTGACGCTGAGCGACACCGTGCTTACAGGCCCCGGCGCCCGGCTGCGCGCCACGGTGCGCGTGGCCAACACGGGCGCCCGCGCCGGCCAGGAAGCCGTGCTCTGGTTCCTGACCGATGAGGTGGGCCGCATCACCCGGCCCGTGCGGATGCTCAAACATTTTGAAAAGCAAGCCTTTGCCGCCGGGCAAAGCCGCGACCTGACCTTCGACATCGAACCGCTGCGCGACCTGAGCTACCCCGACGGCCAGGGCCGCCCGCAGCTGGAAAACGGCTGGTACACCCTGCGGGTGGGCACCCAAACGGCGCGCTTCCGCTACGTGGCCGGCCCGGTGGCCGGTAATACCCCTGCTCCCACGGGCGCTACCGGGGCGGTACTCCCGGCCGGGAGCGGCGCACCTAGGTAGCTGCCCGTCCAACCCACGCCCAACTAAACCATTCTCACCGTTCGCTTACCTCTTCACAACTCCCACCATGAAGCGAAATTTTTACATGATTGCGCTAGCACGCCGCACTGCGGTTTTGCTGGCCTGCGGGCTTCCCGCGCTGGCAACGGCCGCAGTGGCCGCACCAGCACCACACTACGCCAGCCCGGCGGCCGATGTGCCCATTTCGGGCCGGGTAGTCGGGCCTGATGGCACGGGCCTGCCCGGCGTGACCGTGCTGGTGCGCGGCACCACGGTGGGCACAAGCACCAATTCGGACGGCAGTTTTCTTATCACGGTACCCGAAGGCAGCACCCTGGTGTTCAGCTTTGTGGGTTTCGTTACCCAGTCCACCGTAATTTCGGCTGGCACCAGCACGCTGAACATTTCCATGCTGGAAGATACCCAGAAGCTGAGCGAAGTGGTGGTGGTGGGCTACGGCACCCAGCAGCGCGGCAGCGTGACGGGCGCGGTGT
>JAYSZD010000770.1:0-1297 GCA_043738185.1 Hymenobacter sp.
AACCTGAATGCCATCGAAATTGCCCTCAGCTACCAGCGCCTGCTGAGCGAGTGCAACCTGCGCCAGGAAGAGCTGGGCGACCGGGTGGGCAAAAACCGCAGCACCGTTACCAACTACCTGCGCCTGCTCAAGCTGCCGCCCGATGTGCAGATTGGCCTGCGCGACGCCGAAATCAGCATGGGCCACGCCCGTGCGCTCATCGGCATCGACGACGCCAAGGCCCAGGTGGAGCTTTTCCGCAAGATTGTGGCCGAGGAGCTGTCCGTGCGCCGGGTAGAAGAGCTAGTGCGCGGCGGCTACGGCCGGCCGTCGGCCCACAACGGCGCGGAGGACAACAGCGCCCCCGCCGCTCCCGCCCAGCCCGTGGTGCCTGCCGCCGAGCTGCGCCGCACCGAGCGCCACCTCACCGACCGGTTTGGCTCGCGCGTGCAGGTTCGCCCCGGCCCCAAAGGCAGCGGCGAAATCAAAATCGCCTTCGACTCGGTGGAGGACATGCAGCGCATTCTGCACATTCTGCATCCCTCGTAAGGGCGATGCCACCCCGCGCTTATCAAGAGGCAGCACGAGTCAGACACGCTAAACCGCAGCCGTTTGCCGTTAGCCAGTTTGCCATGAAAAAACTGAACCACCATTGCCGGGCTTTGCTGTTGTTAGCAGGCATCCTATGCGCCGGTTTGAGTACGCGGGCGCAGGTTTTCGCGCCGCCACCGGGCGAGGTCATTCGCGCCGATACCGCCGAGCGCCGCGATGTGGTGGTGTCGGCCGAAGCAAAGCGCAGCAAAGCCGCCGCCGACTCGGCCAAGCGCACTGAGCGCATGTTCCGGGCCTTTGGCTACGAAGGCATCCGGCTGACCCGGCCGGGCAAAGCGGCGCTGCTGTCGGCCCTCCTACCCGGCGCGGGCCAGATTTACAACCGCCGCTGGTGGAAGCTGCCGCTGGTGTACGGGGCGCTGGGTGGGGTGATTTATGGTGAAGTTTTCTACCAAAGCCGATATAGCCAGTACGCCGACGCCAGCAACCTGCTCAAGCGCCAAGCCTCCATCCCCGGTGGCCTCCGTCCGCAAGCACCTTCGCTGCCTTCGCCCGTGCAGCAGGAGCGCAGCATCGATGCTATTGACAACGGCGTGGTGTTTTACCGCGGCTACCGCGACATTTTTTACCTCTACATCGGCATTGCCTACAGCCTGCAAATAGTGGATGCGCTGGTGGATGCCCACCTGAAAAACTTTGACGTGAGCGAGGACCTGAGCCTGCACTGGGAGCCCACGCTGCTGGCGGTGCCCGGCCAGGCATCGGT
>JAYSZD010000771.1:0-1296 GCA_043738185.1 Hymenobacter sp.
CCAGCATCGGTGAGAGGCGTGAGCCAGAAGTAGAGCGCCGACACGGCCAGGCTGAGCAGCGTGGCCGTGAGCAGGCTTTTGGCTCCGCGGCGCATGAGGGCCAGCTCCATGGTAGCGGCCCCGTAGCCAATGCCCACGATGGGCCCCATAAGTGGCGAAATCAGCATTGCCCCAATTATGACGGCCGTAGAATTTACATTCAGGCCCACCGAGGCCACCAGAATGGCGAAAATGAGAATCCACAGATTGGCTCCCTGGAAGGAAATACCAGCCTCTACATCGGCCTCTATTTCGGCCGGGTCGGCCATATCGTCCGTGAGCAGAAAGCGAATGCGCAGAAAGCGCCAGAAAGTGGCCAGCATCAAGCAGCTATTAAATGGGGTCGGGTACTACCAGCGGGTCGGTTCGCAGCCAATCGACGGCGGGCGGAATCTCCTCAAAAAATACGGTTGTCACCACACGGCGGAGCTGTTCGGCCATGGCCGGTGTGTGCAGGCGGTGGGCCAGCTCCAGGGTTGGCACCACGGCGTAGCGCTCGAAATGCGTGTCTTTGATAACCTCCGGCAGCCAGGTGTTTAGCAGCCATTCGCGGTCGGCATCGTCGGGCGCGACTGGCATGGAGCGGTGGTCGGCCAGAATGCCGCGCAGCGGATAGCGCAGCAGCAGATTGTGGGCATGCACGTAGAGGGCCCGAAACTCCGGCCCGGTCATGGGCGCGCCCGACCAGGACAGGTGCAGGTAGCCATCTTCGGGCACGTAGTCGACGGAGCCGACGGCGTTGGCAAAATAGTGTTGGGAAACAATCATTAAAAGATGTGGGAAAATCAATGTAGGGGCAAAAGCCGCCTTTCGACGTGCTACCGGTGAGTCTGCCCCGCGAAGCCTTAAACGCAGGCCCGTGCCCACCGGCCGAAAACCGCACCAAGCAACTGTTGTTCAGCTGTGGTTTTCAACGGGAGCGGTGGGGTTTGTTTTCAGTTGGTTAGGGTAGTGCGCCGGCGAACGGGCCTTGGTCAATCTATAGAAAATATGCTTGGCCGCCGCTCCCTCATTGAGAAGAGTAACCTGGCGATTGGTCGGTTCCCATGGTTCTGGCCTAGCCGGATATTAAGGACTTCCGCTGGCGACTACCAGAAATCCGGTGGCCAGGTGCACGCTTGTACTTGGAAAACTCGCAGCGGAGCGCGCAAGATAAGCTCAACCAAATATTTTAAATAAACAAGACAATCAGTTGCTTATTATTGGTTGGTAACTAGAATATTATCGCAGGACCCAACCAATTGGAGCCACTCGAAC
>JAYSZD010000772.1:0-3173 GCA_043738185.1 Hymenobacter sp.
GCCCCAAATCAATGGGGCGGGCTTTTTGCTGCTGTTGCAGGCAGCTGTGAAAAAAACTACGCGCTTGCTTCGCCGGTGCTGGCGCTATCGGTGGAGTTAACTGCAGCGGTTGCGTCGCTAGTGGGTTCTGAGGCAGCTACGGCGCGGGGCTTGGGACCACGGCGGGCACCGGTAGCGGGCGTGCCGGGTTTGGGGCCACGGCGCGTTGTGGGGGCCGCATCGGCGGCGGCTTTAGGGCCGCGACGAGCACCGGCTGCCTTGGCCGTAGTGGCGGGCTTGCGGCCACGGGTTTTGGGGGCGTCAGCCGTTGCATCCGCATCAGTAGAGGCGGCGGTGCGGGCTTTGCGGGGGGTGCCGTCCTTGTTCAGGGTTTGTCCTTTTCTGGTGCTATGAGCTGTCGAGCTGGCTGCGGCCTCGGGGGCCGGCTCGGTAACGTCAGTGCCGGTGCCGCCCGCTACGGAGTCGTAATGGCGCACGATGGTGTGCAAGGCTTGCTCAAACATGCGCTCCGTGTCGCCATCGAGGCGGCGGGTAGCTTCCTTTACTACTTCTTTCAGCTTGGCTTTCGTTTCTTTGCGAATGCGAGTCACCACTTCGTTCATGCGTTTGTTAAGCTCCTTTTGCAATTGCTTAGCAGCCGTTTTAAGCGTTTTCTTCTGCCAGGCCTTGTTATCAGCTCGGTCGTCGTTCAGAAGAGTGGCGGCACGGCCAGCTTTTTTCGCTGACTTACGAACCGACTTTTCTTCGGGCGTAACTTTTGCGCGTTTTTCCGTCTTTTTCGGAGAAGCAGGTTTTTTCATTAGAAAAAATGGTTAGTGAAGGGTTTGAGGTGAAGTAATACTCCTGTTTCAAAGGGAAATATTAATTCATTATGCTCAAATATAAAATGAATTAAGTGTCAAACGGTTCGCTGCGTTTTTTTGTTGATACGCATTCTCTTTTTCTTATGCTTTTTTCTTGCGATTCGGGCAAATTACAGCGTAATATTTTCTTAATTGTTTCGAAAAACAGAAAGTAATTTTCTGTGTAATTTCTCAATTTACATGTCACTTCTTCCTAAGCGTTACACAGTTACCGCTGCCTTGCCCTACGCCAACGGTCCGGTTCACATCGGGCATTTGGCCGGGGTATACTTGCCTGCGGATATTTACGTCCGTTACCTGCGCTCCGCTGGTCGCGATGTGAAATTTATCTGCGGCTCCGACGAACACGGCGTTCCCATTACCATCCGGGCCCAGAAAGAAGGCGTCACCCCGCAGCAGGTGGTTGATAAATACCACGCCCTGATTCGCGACTCGTTTCAGGATTTCAATGTGTCGTTCGATGTGTATTCGCGCACTTCCTCGGTCACGCACGCGGAGGTTTCCAGTGCGTTTTTTACCAAATTGAACGACGCGGGCCAGTTCATTGAACAAACCACCAAACAGTATTTCGATGAGCAGGCCCAGCAGTTTCTGGCCGACCGCTACATTGTGGGCACGTGCCCTAATTGCGGCAACGAAAATGCCTACGGCGACCAGTGCGAGCGGTGCGGCACCTCGCTCAGCCCCACCGAATTAATTAGCCCCCGTAGCATGCTGAGCGGGGCGCACCCCATTTTGCGCGACACCAAGCACTG
This sequence comes from Hymenobacter sp., assembly GCA_043738185.1. Taxonomy (GTDB): domain Bacteria; phylum Bacteroidota; class Bacteroidia; order Cytophagales; family Hymenobacteraceae; genus Hymenobacter. The sequence continues at coordinate 1,619 of JAYSZD010000772.1, forward strand.
GTTTCTGCCGCTCGACCAGTACGAGCCCTGGCTGCGCGAATGGATAATAGAAGGCCACAAAAACGATTGGAAAACCAACGTGTATGGCCAGTGTAAATCCTGGATTGATCAGGGCCTGCACCCGCGCGCCGTCACGCGCGACCTCGACTGGGGCGTGCCGGTGCCGGTGCCTGGCGCCGACGGCAAAGTGCTCTACGTGTGGTTCGATGCGCCTATTGGATACATCTCGGCTACCAAAGAAGCCTTTCCGGAGGAGTGGGAATTGTATTGGAAAGACGCGGGCTCCAAACTCGTGCATTTTATCGGCAAGGACAACATCGTTTTCCACTGCATTATTTTCCCGGTAATGCTGAAAGCGCACGGCGAATTTATTCTGCCGGATAATGTGCCTGCTAATGAGTTTCTGAATTTGGAAGGCGATAAAATCAGCACCTCGCGCAATTGGGCCGTGTGGCTGCACGAGTACATGGCCGAATTTCCCGGCCAGGCCGATGTGTTGCGCTATGTGCTGTGCGCTAATGCGCCTGAGAATAAAGACAACGATTTTACCTGGAAGGATTTTCAGGCGCGCAACAACAACGAGCTGGTGGCCACGCTAGGCAATTTCGTGAACCGCGCCGCCGTGCTCACGCACAAGTTCTTCGACGGCAAAGTGCCGGCACTCGGCGAATTAACGGCCATTGACCAGGATACCTTTGCACAGCTCGCGGTATTTCCCGCTAAAATTGGCGAGCTGATAGAAAACTACCGCTTCCGCGATGCGCTGGCCGAAGTGTTGAATCTGGCGCGTCTGGGGAATAAATACCTGGCTGAAACCCAGCCCTGGCACCTCATCAAAACCGACGTGGTCCGCACTGGTACGGTGCTGCACGTGGCGTTGCAAATAGCTGCAGCGCTAGCGCCCCTGCTAGAGCCATTCCTGCCCGAGTCGGCCCAAAAGCTGGCCACCATGCTCAGCATGGACTTGGGTAATTGGGCTAGCGCCGGCCGTGCCGATGCGCTGCCAGCTGGGCACCCATTGCGTGAAGCCGCGCTGCTCTTTGCCAAAATTGAAGATGCTACCGTAGAAGCGCAGGTGCAAAAGCTACTCGATACCAAAAAGGAAAACCAACTGGCCAGTACGCCCGTTGCGCCCGCCAAAGCTGACGTATCGTTCGATGAATTTGGGCAAATGGACTTGCGCATTGGCACCATCGTAGCGGCTGAGAAAGTAGCCAAAACCAAAAAGCTGCTGAAGCTGACCATCGACCTGGGCCTGGAACAGCGCACCATTGTGAGCGGTATCGCCGAGCACTTCATTCCCGAAGCGCTGATTGGCCAACAGGTGCAAGTGCTGCTCAATCTGGCGCCCCGCGAAATCAAAGGCATCCAAAGCCAGGGCATGCTGCTGATGGCTGAGAATGCCGACGGCAGCCTCGCACTCATGCAGCCCAGCAAAGCCGTGCGCAACGGCAGCGGCGTGGTGTAGCCGAACTCGGCTCTCCTTCTACTCATAGCGAGCAACCGGCTGGTGTTAGATAAAAAAGCGACCCCCGATTCCATTACGGAATCGGGG
>JAYSZD010000773.1:0-3172 GCA_043738185.1 Hymenobacter sp.
GAGCTACTGAAGCCGGCCGTGCGGTGCGGCGCATTTACCCAGCGCCTCCTCAGGCCCCGCGCCGCTTGCGGGGCGGAATGAAAAACAGCTGAAACGCCCACCGGACAACAGCCGCACAGCAGGCTGCTGCGTGAGTAGACCAGCGTTTCTGGTGCGCTTGAGCTGCCGCCCAGGCGGCAGGCGGGCTGTTTGCTGGAGGCCGCCGGCTATTCGATGGCCCCCACCGTTTCATCCGCTGCCTGCCGGCCCAGGTACTGCGCCATGCTGCTGGCCAGCACAATCTGCAGGGCGTGGTAGAGCATGAGCGGCAGCAGAATAAGGCCCGTGGCGGCACTGACCGGAAATAGCAGGCTGGCCATCACGCTGCCGTGCACCAACGACTTTTTAGAGCCGCAAAACACCGCCACTACCTGGTCGGCCCGCGAGAAATGGAACAGGCGGCTCAAGCTCCAGATGAGGCCGAACACCACCAGATACAGCCCCACCATGCCGGCCCCCAGCTTGAAAACATCCATTGGCAGGTAGCGGCTGAAAACGCCCTCGGCAAAGGAGTCGCAGAAGGCGGTGAACACGATGAGCAGGATGGTGATTTGGTCGAAAACGCGCAGCCCGGCTTTATGGCGCTCGGCAAAGGCGTGAAAGCGGGCATTGAGCAGCACCCCCGCCCCCACCGGCAGCATCACTTGCCAGAGCAGCTGCACGGCCAGGCCCCAGAGCTGGCTGCTTTCGGCACTGGTGCTGAGGAAAATACTGGCCAGCAGCGGCGTGAGCACAATGCCCAGCAAGCTGGAAATACTGGCGTTGAAAATGGCTGCTGGCAGGTTGCCGCCCGCAATGCTCACCATCACCACGGAGGTAGAAACGGTGCTGGGCAGGGCGCAAAGGAAGAAAATACTTTGCCAGAGCAGTGCCCCTTTATCAGGCCCGAACAGCGGCCGGGCCAGCAGCGCCAGCACCGGAAACAACACGAACGTAGCTGCCTGCACCAACAGATGCAGCTTCCAGTTGCGCAGGCTGGCCCGCAGCTTTTCGAAGCTCAGCTTCAGGCCATAGAAGAAGAAAACCAGCGCCACGCCCACAGTCGTGATGCTTTTCCAGGGCACGGGGCTGGCTTTGCTGCCCAGGCCGGGCTGGAAATACGCCAGCGCCACCACCCCAATCAGGGCCAGCAAAAACCAATCGAGCCCGGCGCGGGCCAGCAAAGCGGCAAAACGGTTGGGCGCCTGGGCGCTGGCAACGGGTACATTCATGCCCCGAAATACGCCAGTGCCGCTCCAAAAACGAGCGTTACCCCAAAAAAAGAACGGCGCCCGACTATCAGAGAGCCGGGCGCCGTTTCAGCCCTGGTGCTGGCGCCGCGCTTATTGGTCGCCGCCGCCCAAGCCGGGCGGCGAGTTGCCCTGCACGCCCTGTACGTTGGGCACGCCCATCTTCTCTTCGCGCTTGCGCTGGTATTTATCAAACTGGGAAGGCATAAGTACCTCCTTGATGGCAGAAAGCCGCGAGCTGCTAATGCTTTCGACCACGCCGGCCAGCTTGCGCGGGTCGGTGCGGTAGCGGGCGCGGGCCGTCTCCACGTTGTCGATAGCGCGGCGGTTGATGACCCGGACTTTTTCCGTCTGCTGGGGGCTCAGGCCCAGATTTTTCTGCATGTTAGCCGTGAGCGCATTGGCCTTGGCGTCAATCACCTCATCGGAAGGGCCAGCTTCGGCGGACACTTCGGCCACCGCCGTAGTTTTAGTTTTCACGCTGGGCTGGCCCGCAGGCTTTACCTTGGTTTTGACGGTGACCGGAGTTTGCGCCAGGACGGCAGGCGCGGCCATCAAACCCAGCAACAACGAGAGCATCAACAATTTCATAGCAAAAAGACGAGCGTTCAAACGCATAAGAAAAGCAGTAATTCACCTTCATAAAGGCCCGGCAAATATCGGGCAAAATACCCGTCCTGACCGCTCCCAACGCCACGCAGACCACGTTTCGTGCCAGAGCCTGCCGAAAAACCGGCCGGCCAGCGGTTGGTGTGCAACCTTTCATTCACTTTTGGCATACATCCAACTATGAAACACGACAAACGCACCAAAACCAGCTGGCTGCTGGCTGCGGGTCTGGGCGCCGCCGCCCTGGCCGCCAACTTCTGGAGCAACCGCCGCGGCTCCTACGACCTGAACCGGCGCGTCGTGCTCATCACCGGCGGCTCGCGCGGGCTGGGCCTCGTGCTGGCCCGACAGGCGGTGGCCGAAGGCGCCCGGGTTGCCATTTGCGCCCGCGACGAAGCCGAGCTAGCCCGTGCCCGCCAGGACCTGCTGCTGGCCGGCGCCGCCGAAGCCGACGTGCTGACCCTGGCCCACGACATCACCAACGAAGGCGAAGTGCACCGCATGGTGGCCGAGGTCGAGCAACGTTTCGGGGCCATTGATGTGCTCGTCAACAACGCTGGCATCATTGTAGGCGGGCCGCTCGACAATATGGATTTGCGGGATTACGAAGATTCGATGGCCATTCACTTCTGGGCGCCGCTGCACGCCATGCAGGCCGTGCTGCCCGGTATGCGCCGCCGCGGGGCGGGCCGCATCGTGAATATTTCTTCGTTGGGCGGCAAAGTGGCCATGCCGCACATGACGCCCTACAGCGCCAGCAAGTTTGCTCTGGTGGGCCTTTCCGAAGGCTTTCGGGCCGAGATGCGGCAGCACGGCATCAGCGTGACCACGGTGTGCCCCGGCCTGATGCGCACCGGCAGCCCCGGCCACGCCATCGTGAAAGGCCAGCAGAAAAAAGAGTTTGCCTGGTTTAGCATCGCCGACTCGCTGCCTGGCCTCACGATGAGTGCCGAACAGGCCGCGCGTCAAATCTGGAACGCCTGCCGCCGCGGTGATGGGGAGGTCATTCTCTCGCTGCCGGCTAAGCTGCTGGCGGCCTTCCACGGCCTGCTGCCCGGCACCACCACCGACATTCTGAGCTGGCTGAACCGCGCCTTGCCCGCCACCGGCGAGAGCCCGGCGGCCAATGTGCGCCGCACTGGCTACGAAAGTGAAAGCGCCCTCACCAAATCACCGCTCACGGCCCTCACCCGTAAGGCCGCTCGCAAAAACAACGAAGAGTAGTTGACGGATAAACCCAAGCCGAAAAACCAGATAAGTCGCTGAAAAATAGAATTCCGCCAAAGCTCAAAAAA
>JAYSZD010000774.1:0-1294 GCA_043738185.1 Hymenobacter sp.
AAGGCGCGGAGTCGGTTCATGCTGAGAGCGGTTTAGTGACCAGCATCGTCGGATGCCTCGCCGGTGCTCAGGCCCAGCTTTTTGACCAACGGCCCGATGGTCAGGCCCTGCACGATGATGCTGAAAATGACCACCACGTAGGTGACGCCCACAATCAGGTCGCGGGGCATGGACTCAGGCAAAGACAAGGCCAGCGCCACGGAGATGCCGCCCCGCAGCCCGCCCCAGGTCAGTACCCGCAGCGTTTGGCGGTCGAAGGGGTAAAAGCGCTTCAGCAGCACCAGCGGCAAACCCACCGACACCCACCGGGCTAGCAGTACCAGCACAATGGCCACCAGGCCCACCAGCAGCGTGGTGCGGCTGATGTCGAGCACCAGCATCTCCAGGCCGATGAGCACGAACAGGATGGCGTTGAGAATCTCGTCGAGCAGCTCCCAGAACTTGTCGAGGTATTCGCGCGTGACGTCCGACATGCCCAGCTGCCGGCCCTTGTCGCCCACTATCAGGCCCGCCACCACCATGGCCAGCGGGCCCGAGGTGTGCAGCTGCGTGGCCAGGGCCGTGCCGCCCATCACCAAGGCCAGGGTAATCATGACCTCTACCTGGTAGTGGTCGATGCTGCGCAGGGCCCAATACCCGGCGTAGCCCAGCGCCGCGCCCAGGGCCAAGCCGCCCACGGCTTCCACCAGAAACAGCTTGCCAATCACGGCGGGCGTGGCCTGCCCGGCCCCGAACTGAGCAATCTGAAACAAGCTCACGAACACCACCACGGCAATGCCATCGTTGAACAAGGACTCGCCCACGATGCGGATTTCCAGGCGCTTGTCGATGCGGGCTTCCTTGAGGATGCCCAGCACGGCAATGGGGTCGGTGGGGGAAATCAGGGCTCCGAACAGCAGGCAGTAAATAAAGTCGGTGGGCCGGCCGAACAGCGGCAGCAGGTAGTAGAACGCCGTGCCCACCAGGGCCGTGGAGAGCAGCGTGCCGGCCGTGGCCATGGCGCCCACGGCCACGCCTTGTTTGCCCAGGGCCCGCACGTCGACGTGCAGGGAGCCGGCGAAGAGCAGAAAACTCAACATCACCTGCATGAGCACGGTGTGGAAGTCGAGGCCGCGCAACAACTCGCTGGCCGCCAGCACCCACGGCACCCCGAGCTTGCCCAGGCCGATGGCCAGCAGCGACGACACCAGGGCCAGCACCATGAGTCCGATGGCGCCGGGCAGCTTCAGAAAGCGGTGGTTGACGTAGCCGAAAACGGCCGCAATGACAATGAGCAGGGCCAGGGTGTTGTATA
>JAYSZD010000775.1:0-1294 GCA_043738185.1 Hymenobacter sp.
AAGCCCGGCATTGTGCTGGGCACCAGCAGCACCCGCCGCAAGGCCCAGCTGCGCCGCTTCTATCCCGAAGCCACCACTGCCGAGGCCCGCGGCAACCTCCAGACCCGCTTGCGCAAGCTGGAGGAAGGCCAGTTCGATGCGCTGGTGCTGGCCTACGCCGGCGTGCACCGCATGGGCTACGACCACCTCGTGCGCTGCGTGCTGCCCAGCGCGCAGTTTGTGCCCGCCACCGGCCAGGGCAGTATCGCCATCGAATGCGCGGCGAACCTTGACCCGGACCTCAAAACGAAGCTCAAAGCCGCCCTCGACCACCCCGCTACGCACACCTGCCTGCTGGCCGAGCGCGCCTTCCTGCACACCATGGAAGGTGGGTGCAGCATCCCGTCCTTTGCGCTGGCTACTTTGGACGACCACGGCGTGGTGCGCCTGCACGGCGGCCTCATCAGCCTCAGCGGCGAGGAATACGTGGAAGAAATCCATCAGGCGGCGGCGTCCGACGCCTACGCCCTGGGCGTGGCCGTGGCCGAAGCCGTGCTGGCCCGCGGCGGCCGTGAGATTCTGGCCAGCATCCGCGAGCACCGCGGATAAACATCTAGCTATTAAGTGCTTTTGTATGAATAATTGCATTAAATCATGGCTTTCATGCTGAGTGCAGCCGAATTCTCCCGCTCGCCTCGTTGAAGCGGCTCAACGAAGCGAGCGGGAGAATTCGGCTGCACTCAGCATGACAATTCTTTGCCAGAGCTACTTATGCACCAATGCTTAGATAATAAAACGCGTGATTTGCAGCTTAATGCCAACAATTCCCTTACGTCTTTCCTGTTTCCAATGAAATCGTTTGTTCACCGTTTTGGGTTGCTGCTGTTTGCCTGGTTTTGGGCCGTGGGGACTGTTGTTGCCGCCGACAAACCAGCCAAACCAGCCAAAAAAAGCAGCCGCGATGAAGTTGTCACCATCACTACCGCGCAAGGCGTCATCCGCGTTATCCTGTTCGATGATACGCCTTTGCACAAGGCGAATTTTCTGAATAAAGCCAAAAGTGGTTTTTACGACGGCACCTCGTTCCACCGCGTAATTCCCAATTTCATGATTCAGGGTGGCGACATCAACTCCAAAGACGACGACCCTAGCAACGATGGCTTAGGCCGGGCCGACGATGGCACGATTACGGCTGAGCTGGGGCCGGGCCATCAGCACAATTTCGGGGCCCTGGCCGCCGCTCGCCAGGGCGACTTCGCCAATCCCCAGCGCGCTAGCAGCATCAGTCAGTTTTACCTGGTGCAAAACCACGACG
>JAYSZD010000776.1:0-1293 GCA_043738185.1 Hymenobacter sp.
CGTGCGCCTGCACCCGCCCAAGTTCAAGAACATGTACCGGGCCTGGATGGAGAACGTGCGCGACTGGTGCATCTCGCGCCAGCTCTGGTGGGGCCAGCAAATCCCGGCTTACTACCTGCCCGATGGCACGTTTGTGGTGGCCCTCACGGCCGAGGCCGCCCTGGCCCAGGCCCGCACCCAAAGCGGCAACGCCGATTTGCAGCTCAGCGACCTGCGCCAGGACGAAGACGTGCTCGATACCTGGTTTTCGTCGTGGCTGTGGCCTATTTCGGTGTTCGACGGTTTCAAGGACCCCGACAATGCCGACATCAACTACTTCTACCCCACCAACGACCTGGTGACGGGGCCGGACATCCTGTTTTTCTGGGTGGCCCGCATGATTATGGCCGGCATCGAGTACCGCCAGGAAGTGCCCTTCAAAAACGTGTACCTCACCGGCATCGTGCGCGACGCGCAGGGCCGCAAGATGAGCAAGCAGCTCGGCAACTCGCCCGACCCGCTGGACCTCATTGCCCAGTACGGCGCCGACGGCGTGCGCACGGGCATGCTGTTTTCGGCCCCGGCCGGCAACGACTTGCTCTTCGACATGAAGCTGGTGGAGCAGGGCCGCAACTTCTCCAACAAGCTCTGGAACGCCTTCCGGCTCGTGAAAGGGTGGGAGGTCGATGCCGCGCTGCCTTTCGTGAATGAAAAGGCCGTGCGCTGGTTTGAAGCCCGGTTGCAGGCCGCCGTCATCGAACTCGAAGACCATTTCGAAAAGTTCCGCATGAGCGACGCCCTGATGACGGTGTACAAGCTGGTGTGGGATGATTTCTGCGCCCTGTACCTGGAAATGGTGAAGCCCACCTACCAGCACCCCATCGACGTCGAAACCCTGCGCCACACCACCGCCTACCTCGAAACGCTGCTCAAGCTGCTGCACCCGTTCATGCCCTTCATCACCGAGGAGCTGTGGCACGAGCTGGCCGAGCGCGGGCCCCGCGAGTACGTGTGCGTGGCCCCGTGGCCCAAGGCCAGTGCGCCCGCCGCGCCCGCTCGCGTCCTGGCCGACATGGAAAAGGCCCTGGCCGTCGTGGCCGGCATCCGGTCCGTGCGCAACCAGAAAAACATTGGCCCCAACAAGCCGCTGGCGCTGGTAGCCAAGACCGATGACGCGGCCCTGCTCACTGAGTTCGACGGCATCATCCGCAAGCTGGGCAGTATTTCCGAAGTCACGTTTGCCGAGACAGGCCCGGCGGCTTCGGTGAGCTTCGTGCAGGGCGGAAGTGAGTTCTTTATTCCCCTCGAAGGCCA
>JAYSZD010000777.1:0-1293 GCA_043738185.1 Hymenobacter sp.
AAGCCGGATTGATACAAGCAAGTGTGTAAATCCGCCTAGTTAGTGGAAACGGGCCTCTCATCTATATCATCTATATGCTGGATAGGTTTTCTATGCCAAATTCTCACGGTCTACTCTAGTGCCTGGAAAGCCAGCTGAGACTTTAGCGACTTCGACAAACTGCTGAGACCAGAATGCTTCCAGAAGCCAGAAGTGGAGTTGTAGCTTTTGGTGCCTGTGCCCTGCAAACCATTCTACTGCCTGATACTGCGGACTGCGCAGGTTTACCTTTGCAGGGTTTTCGCGGACCTATTTCTTTCCGGGGCCCATCTACTAGACTTACCACGTGACGTTAACCGAGGGGATACTGTTGGGGCTATGCGTTGGGCTGACCGCCGCGAGCTGGGTGACGCACCGCCTTTCCCACCACCACTGGGCTGTGGCTTTGCTGATGGCCGCTGCGGGCAGCTTGCGCCTCCTGCTCATTGGCCGCGACCAATTCCTTCACCCGTGGGATGAGCAATTTCACGCCTTGGTCGCCAAAAACCTCTTGCACGACTGGTGGCGGCCCGTGTTGCGCGCCAACCCCGTGCTGCCCTACGATTACCGGGCGTGGGCCAACAACTACGTGTGGTTGCACAAACAGCCGTTGTTCCTGTGGCAAATGGCCCTCTCCCTGAAGGCCGTGGGCATAAGCGAAGTGGCTGTGCGCCTGCCCAGTGCCCTGCTGGGTACGCTCTTCGTGTGGCCGGTGTACCGGCTGGGCCGGTTGGCTGCTTCCGCGTCGGTGGGCTAATACTTGGCAGTACTTTTCACCTTCGCCTATTATCAGCTGGAACTCACCACGGGCTGGCAAAGCGTTGACCATGCCGATGTGGCCTTTGGAGTTTACGTCGGCGCTGCCTTGTGGGCGTACGCTGAGCAGCGGAGGGCCGGCGCGCGGGCGGGCATCTGGGTGGCTGCGGTGGGCATATTTGCGGGCGCGGCGCTGCTCTGCAAGTGGCTGCCGGGGTTGGTCGTGTACGCCGTGTGGGCAGGCGATGTGCTGCTGGAGCCGGCACGCCGCACCTGGGCGGAGGGCCGGCGTGCGCTGTGCGCCCTGGCCCTGACCGCCCTCGTCGCCTTGCCGTGGCAAGTCTACACGCACCATCGGTTTCCTCTGGAAAGCGCGTACGAGACGCGGTATGCCGCGCAGCATTTCGGCCACGTGTTGGAAGGGCACGGCGAGCCGTGGCATTTTTACCTTGGTCACAACTTGTGGTACCAATACCAATGGCTGGTGGTGCTGGTCGGGGTGGGCCTGGTTGCGATGTA
>JAYSZD010000778.1:0-8131 GCA_043738185.1 Hymenobacter sp.
CGCGTCAGCAAAGCTCTGCTGAATGGTTTGGCGCAGCTGCAGGCGCGTTTGCTCGGAGCGTAATTCCGCTTGCTGCACGTTTACCTGGGCCCGCTGCACGCCCACGCGAGTTTGCAAGCCATTCAGAATGGGAATGTTGAGGCTAAACTGCACAAATTCGCCCCGGTTATCACCCAACTGGTCAAAAAAATTGTAGGGCAACGTTTGGGTATTAAACTGAGGGCTCAGCAGCACGAACGGCGACGCCGCGTAGCCGCCCGGTGCCGACAGGTCGCGCTGAAAAACAGGCACTTCCACCGGCTCGCCCTCGGTGCGCTGAAACTGGGTGCGCACCGACGAAAAACCGCTTTGTACGCCGCCGGCCACCGTCAAGCGGGGGTAATAGGCGCCGCGGGCAATGTCGATGCCCCGACGGGCGCTTTCCACGCGCAGCTCGGCCGCCTGCACGTCGGGCTGGTTCTGGCGGGCCAGCTCGAATGTCGCGTTGGGGTCCAACCCTTCGGGCGAGGCGCTGGTGTAAGCCGTGGGGTCGGGCAGGGCGGGCACGTCCACCTGGAACTGCGTGGCCGTGGCCGGGTCCAGGTTCAGCAGCTGCACCAGCGTGAGCTGGGCCAGGTCGCGCTGGTTCTGGGCGGTCACGAGCGTGCGTTCTTCGCCGGCCAGCTGGGCGCGGCTGTCGAGCAGGTTGCCTTCGGCTACGGCCCCGGCCTTGAGCAGCTTTTCGCTCTGCGTCACCTGGGCGCGCACCGTCCCGAGGCGCGCCTCCGAGGCCCGAATCAGCTCCTGGGCCAGCAGCAGCTGCAGAAAGGACGAGGCCACGTTCAGCGACAAGTCGTTGCGCGCCTTGGCAATATCAATGCGCGCGGCCTGGGCATCCAGCACGCCCTGCTTCACCGTGTTGCGCAGCTGAAACCCGGAAAACAGCGTCAGCTGCGCAGTGGCGCTGAAGTTGTTGGAGCGCACGTTCAGCTGCTGGAACTGGTTGGTGAAGGGGTCGCGGTTGGTACCGAAGTTGAAGCCCTGCGTGCCGTTCAGGCCGGCGGTGGGCAGCAGCGCGGCCCGGTTCAGGCGCTGGGTGGCTTCCTGCTGCTGGGCCGTGAGCTCGCTCTGGCGCACGGTCAGGTTGTTTTGCAGCGCGTAGTCCACGGCGCGCTGCAAGGTCCAGGGGCCGGTCGGAGGTTGTTGGGGCCGCCCCAGCTGCGCCGCCGGCGGCGCTGGGGGAACCGCTGAATTTTGGGCATTTGCGGCGGGGACAAGCGCCAGCAGCGCCCCCGCAAACCCCGCCAAAGCCAATGGCCGGGCTTCAAAAAATGGTATAGTCCTTCGTTTCATCTTGCAGAAAAATGGTGCTTGGAGGAGGCGAAAATAACCCGAACAGGATTTGCGGGCGTCATTATTCGAGGGTGGGAATGTAGGTGATGCGCTGCACCCAGCTGAGCTGACGCAAATAAGCCAACGTTATTTCCTTGATGGGGCTGTCCATTTCAATGAACTGGCGGGCGGCGTCGTTGCGGCCCTTGCGGCTCACAAACATGGTGGCGATGTTGCACTGGTCGTGCGCGATAACCGAGGCGATAAAGGCAATGGAGCCGGGCACGTCGTTGGCATCAATGATGAGCGTGTGCAGCGAGCCGGAGAAATCGGCGGGAAAGCCATCCACTTCCACAATGCGGATGACGCCGCCGCCCCGGCTTTGCCCCACCATCTCCACGCGGTGCCCGGTGCCGCTGTCGTGCAGGTTCAGCTTAATGGTGTTCGGGTGCATGGTGGAGGCATTGCCCACGCTCTGAAAGGTGTAGTTCAGGCCGGCCTCGGCCGCATGGTCGAACGCGGTGCGGATGCGGGTGTCGTCGGGGGCGTAGCCCAGCAGGCCCGCCACGATGGCGCGGTCGGAGCCGTGGCCTTCGTAGGTGCGGGCAAAAGAATTGTAGAACGTAACGACGGCATCGGTGGGAATACTGCCCAGCATGCGGATGGCGGCCCGCGCAATGCGCACCACCCCGGCCGTATGCGACGAGCTGGGCCCTATCATCACGGGTCCAATCATATCAAAAATGCTTGATTTTTCGGCCATGGGCTTGCGCCATACGTGTAATTATCGGCCTAAAAGTAGCGGATTGGCGCCATACCAGCCCCCACTACGCCCCGAATGCCCGCGGTTCGGGCACAACGGCCGGGTAGTGGGCAGGCTTTCACGACAGGATTCGCGGTAAAGATGCTGCCTGGGCCTAATCAGTTGCCCGGCCTGGGCCCGACAGCGCCAGATACAAGCCGGGTAGCTCGTTATTTTAACGATATTTGCCCAGGCTCACCCAAGCTGCTTTCTCCCACCCACCCCACGCCCATGCCCACCCATCCTTCGCCGGACGAATTTTCACCGGCCGTATTTGAGCAGCTCCGACGGCTACAGGCCCGCTATGCCCCCGACGGCCAGGACTTGGCCGCTTACCTCGAAGGCCTGTACCACGCCAAGTACATAAACTATTGGGACTACATTGAGCTCGACACCCTGCTCTCGCTACAACGCCCGCTCACGAACCTGCCCGATGAGCGGATTTTCATCATGTACCACCAGATTTCGGAGCTGTACTTTAAGCTCTGCCTCTGCGAATACGAGCAAATCGGCGACCTCACCGCGCCCACGCTCGGCGAAGTAGTGCTGCGCCTGGGCCGGATTAACCGCTATTTCGACAACCTCATCGACTCTTTTGATGTCATGGTGGACGGCATGGACAAGGACCAGTTCCTGGACTTCCGCATGGCCCTGATGCCCGCCTCGGGTTTTCAGTCGGTGCAGTACCGCATGATAGAAATCGCGAGCACCAGCCTCGAAAACCTCACCGACAAGGCCAAGCGGCAGGCCCTGGGCGAAGCGTCGGCCCACGACTACGACCAGCTGTTGGGCTGCATTTACTGGAAAGCCGGCGCCACCATTGAGGACAGCGGCGCCAAGGCCCTTACGCTTATCGAATTTGAGCGCAAGTACACCGCCGACCTCGTGCGCCACGCCAAAGCCTACCACGACCGCAACGTGTGGGCCGTGGTGCAGCGTTTGCCCGAAGCCGACCAGCAGCACCCGCGCCTGCTGCGCGCCATGCGCCAGCTCGACGTGAGCGTGAACGTGAACTGGCCGCTGATGCACTTCAAATCGGCGGTGCGCTACCTGCAGCGCGACCCCACCGACGTGGCCGCCACCGGGGGCACCAACTGGCGCAACTACCTGCCTCCCAAGTTCCAGCGCCGCATTTTCTACCCGCAGCTTTGGAGTGCGCAGGAGCTTGAAGACTGGGGCAAAGGCTGGGTGGAGCAGGTGCTGGGCGAGACCGGGATTGTGCGCAAACCCCAAGGCGTAAGCTCTTAACGCTATTTAAAACTGATTTTACGCTTTCAGCCAGCATTTTTCGTGCGGGATTAAAACGCTGAACCCCTAGACCATTTTCAGTAATTGACCATGCGCAGCTCAGACGCCAACCTCACCCCCTCACCCCATAGTTGATACGTGCTGCTCGCCGCCCGTTCACCCCATCCCCTGGCCCCTTCCCCTCCGGGGGAACAGGGACTTTTTAATTGTAAATATCTAATTTACAAATCTTTTAAAATATCATTAATTTATTTTTCCCGGAGGGGGTGGAATAAGGGGCGGCGGTTACAGTAGAAACCGTGGATACGAAAGCCGCTTAAGAACCGCGGCGAATAGGTTGTGTCGGCATCAAGAGCTGCGTTGGTCAGTCGGAATTTCACACTCAAAACACGCTTGATTGAACACGAAAGCAACAGGCATCCGTATGGGAAAGCCTGCCGCTCTTTTTTAGCGAAACCCATGACTGAAGCCGACCAGAAACTCATCGACACCTCCCTCGCGCAAATGCAAGCGCTGCACACCAACATCAGCAGCTTGTGGGATAGCGACGCTATTGCCGCCTTTTACCACAACGTGCTCACCAGCGCCGTAGCCCGCAACGGCCCCGAGTTGGCCAGGCCGCTCATGGAAATCCTGACCGAAGTTTACGAAAACACGGCCAAGTCCCACGTCGATTTGGGCCGGCTCACGGCGGGGCTGCCTACGGCGGCGCGGGCGCCCGGCGCCGGGATGCCGGAATAATTTCCCCAGCCTATTCCGGCGCCATGCGGGAGTTGGTGCGCGTTTCGCCCATGCGCCAATACACGAGCAGCGACAGAAACGCGCACCCCGTCACGTACCAATAGAACCACTCCTCTACGCCCTGGTTTTTGGCCAGCAGCGCCACGTACTCTGCGGTGCCGCCAAAAATGGCGACCGTGAGCGCAAACGGCAGGCCCACGCCCAGCGCCCGGATTTCGGTCGGGAACAGCTCCGCCTTCACCACGGCACTGATGGACGTGTAGCCGCTCACCACGAATAGCGCCGCCACCAGCAAGCCTGCCGCCACCCAGGCATCCTGCGTCTGGGCCAGCTGGCGCAGCAGCGGCACCGTGCCCAAGGTGGCCCCGATGCCAAACAGCAGCAGCACCGGCCGCCGGCCCACCTTATCCGAAACGGCCCCCAGTAAGGGCTGAAACAGAAGCGCCACCGCCATCACGCCAAACGAGATGAGCGTGGCCGTTTCCTTGCTGAAGCCCGAGGTGTTGACCAGAAATTTCTGCGCGTAGGTGGTGAAGGTGTAGAAGGCCAGCGTGCCGCCCAACGTGAGGCCGACCACCGTGAGCACGGCCCTGGGGTGCTGCATCAGCCGGCGCAGCTGACTGGGGGAAGGCGGCCGGCCTTCTCCTTCGGCCCCGGCCGTGACCAGCACCTGCTGCTGCTCGAAAGCGGCCGTTTCGCCCATGTGCGTACGCAGATACAGCGCGCCCAGGGCCGCCACCGCCCCAATTACGAAGGGCACCCGCCAGCCCCATTCGCCCAGCTGCTGCGCGGTGAGCACGCGTTGCAGCCCTAGCTGCACCACCAGGGCCAGCAGCTGCCCGCCCATCAGGGTGAGGTACTGAAAGCTGGACCAGAAACCGCGGTGCCGGGCGCCGGCCATCTCGCTGAGGTAGGTGGCCGAAGTACCGTATTCGCCCCCCACACTGATACCCTGGATGAGCCGGGCCAGCAGCAGCAGGGCCGGTGCCGCCACCCCAATCGTGGCGAAGCCCGGCGTGATGGCAATCAGCAGCGAGCCGCCGGCCATGAGCTGCACCGACAGTAGCAGGGCCGCCCGCCGTCCATACCGGTCGGCGTAGGCGCCCAAAACCCACGCCCCCAGGGGCCGCATCAAAAAGCCCACCGCGAAGATGGCGGCCGTGTTGAGCAGCTGGGCCGTGGCGCTGCCGCTGGGAAAGAACACCGGCGCGAAATACAGCGCGAAGGCCGAGTACGCATACCAGTCGTACCACTCCACCAGGTTGCCGATGGAGCCACTGATGATGGAACGAAGACGCGAAACCGGGGGCGTAGGAGAAGGTGAAATCATGCAGCAAATTAGCGCTGTTTAAAGTCGTCTATGGATGTGGGACTCCGGGCCGGCAGGCGCCGCTCACGCGCTAATCAACCCTGTTTCATGCCTCCGGCTCGTTGGCAGGCGAGTGCATGAGGCAAGGGTTTTTGGGGCCGATACGTCTCGCGTAACTTTGGGTAGCGATACCTGACAAGCGGGTATAACCTTAAAGGATAGCCACCTTTCTTATTACACAAATGTTAAAACAAGAATTAGAATTACTCCTTCCCCCTGAAGTTGCTTTTGATGAACTGGCCCGGTACGAGGCCATTCTGTACAAGGCCGGCCTTGTGCCGGGGGAAGCCGATTTTGTGCATCTGCGCCGCCGTTCCATCGATGCGCGGGGCCGACAGGCTCTGGTTCGCCTCCGGGCAGACATCTACCAAAGCTCCCCGCCGACAGACTTATTCGGTCCGTGGTTTGTTTATCCAAATGTGAAAACATTTTCACCCCGAGTCCTCGTCATTGGGGCCGGACCGGCCGGGCTATTCGCGGCCCTGCGCTGCCTGGAGCTGGGCCTGAAGCCCATCGTGCTGGAACGGGGCCGCGACGTGCGCGCCCGCCGCCGCGACCTGGCTGCCATCAACAAAGAGCAGCTTGTGAATCCGGAATCTAATTACTGCTTTGGCGAAGGTGGCGCGGGCACCTACTCCGATGGCAAGCTCTACACCCGCGCCACCAAGCGCGGCGACGTGGGCCGGGTACTGCGGCGCCTGGTGCAGCACGGCGCCACCCCCGATATTCTGGTGGACGCTCATCCCCACATTGGCACCAACAAGCTGCCGGCCGTGGTGCAGGCCCTGCGCGAGGCCATCATCGCGGCGGGCGGGGAAGTGCGTTTCGACACGCGGGTAACCGACCTCATTCTCGAAAACAACCACCTGCGCGGCGTGGTCACGGCCACTGGTGAGGCCATTGAAGCCGAGGCCACTATTCTGGCGACCGGCCATTCGGCGCGGGACATCTACGAACTGCTGCACCGCCGCGGCGTGCTCATCGAAGCCAAGCCCTTCGCGCTGGGCGTGCGGGTCGAACACCCCCAGGCCTTGATTGACCAGGCCCAGTACCGCCGCCCCGAGCGCGGCCTGCTGCCGGCCGCATCCTACGCCCTGGTGCACCAAACCGAGGTGCGCGGCGAGCAGCGCGGCGTGTTTTCGTTTTGCATGTGTCCGGGCGGCTTCATCGTGCCGGCGGCCACGGCTCCCGGCGAAGTGGTGGTGAACGGCATGTCGCCCAGCCGCCGCGATTCCCGCTTCGCCAACTCCGGCATCGTGGCGGCCGTGGAGCTGTCCGACCTCGACGTGAAGCAGTACGGCCCCCTGGCGGGCCTGCACTTTCAGCAGGCCATCGAGCAGCTGGCCTGCCAGGCGGCCGGCGGTACCCAGCGGGCACCCGCCCAGCTACTGGGCGATTTCCTCAAAAAGAAGCAGTCGACCAGCTTGCTCGAAACCTCTTACCAGCCCGGCCTGGTCGCCACCCGCATGGATGACGTGCTGGGCCCGGTGCTGGCCGAGCGGCTGCGGCAGGGCTTCACTGATTTTGGCCGGAAGATTCCCGGCTACGCCACCAACGCCGCCCAGATTGTGGGCGTCGAAAGCCGCACCTCGGCACCGGTGCGCATCCCGCGCGACAAGGACACCCTGGAGCACCCGGTGGTGCGGGGCCTGTTTCCCTGTGGCGAGGGCGCGGGCTACGCCGGCGGCATCGTATCGGCGGCGATGGATGGCGAGCGCTGCGCCGAAGCGGTGCTGGCCCTGCGCCACTAGACAGGCCGATTCAGCCGGAAAGCCGGGGGTTTGCGTATCAGCCGGAAGCTTATTGTTTGTTTCACCTCCCTCTTGCCCGGTGACCCACGGACGCGGGCTTACCTTAGTAGTATATGAAAAAGACCCTTGTTCTCGGTGCTTCTGATAACCCCGAGCGCTATGCTTTTCGCGCGGCGCACATGCTCAAAAATCACGGCCACGAAGTAGTGCCGGTGGGCCTGCGCAAGGGACAGGTGGCCGGCCTGGCCATCCACACCGACCGGCCGCTGGCAACCGACATTGATACAGTGACGCTGTACGTGGGCACCCGCAACCAGCCCGTGTGGTACGATTACATCCTGGACCTGCAACCCAAGCGCATCCTGTTCAACCCCGGCACCGAAAATCCGGAGCTGGTGCGTCTGGCCCACGAGCGCGGCATCGCCACCGAAGAAGCCTGCACGCTGGTCCTGCTCTCGATTGGGCAATACTAGCATAGGCGCACCCAGGTACGGTGAGGCATCCCCGCCGGCACAGCGCCGGGTGCAACAGCAGTTCCAGTAGCTATGCAGGCTTTTGTAAGGCGCCGGGATTCTTTGCCGGGGCTAACAACTGAAAACGCCGCCAACGCGAGGCAGGCTCGCCGGGTGCAAACCGAAACATATAGTATTCCCGCTGAGAACGGCGTAGATGAAAAGTTGCTTCCCGCTACTATCGATTGGCTCACTTGGTGGGGAAGCCTACATAGGAACTCAAGCGCAGGCTGATGCAGCAGCTGCTCACGGGGCGGGTGCGAGTGGCGCCGCCGGAAGTAGCGCTGGCGTAAGCACGCCTTCTAGCCCGAGCGTGCTTCAATTAAGTTTGGACCCAAGCCTTGCGAACCTACAGTTTACCTTACGTCTCTATGAAGCTACGACTCCCCCTTTCTTA
>JAYSZD010000779.1:0-1290 GCA_043738185.1 Hymenobacter sp.
AAGCCCTGCGGGCGGCGCTGCCTGAAACCGACATCGTAATAAACTGCCTGCCCGGCAGCGCCGACGGCTTTTTCTCCGCCGACCTCATTGCCGCCATGCGCCCCGACAGTATCTACGCCAGCGTGGGCCGCGGCAACACCACCGACGAGCCCGCCCTTATTGCCGCCCTGCGAAGCGGCCACGTAGGCGGTGCTGTACTCGACGTGACAGCCACCGAACCTTTGCCGTCCGATAATCAGCTGTGGGCGCTGCCCAACGTGCTGCTCACCCAACACACCGGCGGCGGCCAGCCCTTCGAAGACGAAGGCAAAGTCGACGTGCTGCTCCGCAACCTGAGCTTGCTGCGCACCGGCCAGCCGCTGGAAAACCTGGTGGATTTAAACCGTGGCCATTAAAATTCAGGACGAAAAATCATAGAGAGTCAGACTTTACAATCAGCTTCAATGCAAAAAAGCCTGACCATCTGGTCAGGCTTTTTCATTTCAATAATGCGCCGCGCTTATTCCTGCATGCCCGAAACCTTCGTCATCACGTCCACAATCTCGGCCGAGATGCCGGTGGTGCTGAAGCCGCCGTCGTGCATCAGGTTTTGCATGGTCACGTAGCGCGTGAGGTCCGAGAATAGCGAGATGCAGTAGTCGGCGCAGGCCTCGGCGGGGGCGTTGCCGAGCGGCGACATCATGTCGGCGAAGTTGTAAAAGGCGTCGAAGCCAGTGATGCCAGTGCCGGCTGTGGTTTTGGTGGGCGACTGCGACACGGTATTCACGCGCACTTTCTTGAGCTTGCCGAAGCGCTGGCCGTAGCTACGGGCAATGCTTTCGAGCATGGCCTTGGCCTGCGTCATGTCGGTGTAGTCGAGGAAGGCGCGCTGGGCCGCGATGTAGCTCAGGGCCACGATGCTACCCCACTCGTTCATGGCGTCCTGCTTCTCGGCCACAGCCATCATCTTGTGGAACGACATAGCCGACACGTCGATGGTCTGCTGGAAGAATTTGTAGTCCAGCTCGCCGTAATGCTTCTTTTTACGGATGTTGGCGCTCATGCCAATGCTGTGCAGCACGAAGTCGATTTTACCGCCCAACTGCTCCTGCGCGCCCGAAAACAGCGCCTCCAGCTCCTCGGTAGAAGTAGCATCGGCCGGGATAATAGGGGCGTTGCACTCCTCGCTCAGCTTGTTGATTTCGCCCATGCGCATGGCCAGCGGCGCGTTGGTGAGCACGAAGCGCGCCCCTTCGGCGTGCGCCCGCTGGGCCACTTTCCAGGCAATGGAATGTTCGTTGAGCGCGCCGG
>JAYSZD010000780.1:0-1290 GCA_043738185.1 Hymenobacter sp.
TTAGCCGAGCAGATGATAAAATAATCGGCAACGGCGTTTTTTAGCTCTTTTAAGTTCAGCACCACGATGTCGGCGGCCTTCTTATCCTGCATGCCGCGAACGACCAAATCTGCCAATGTGTCTGAATCCTGACGGACCAACGTGCTTTTCATATTGTCTTGTTAGGTGTGAGCTTTACAGCCGAAAGTCCACGAAGTTAACGATACGCGAAAGAAGGCTGTGGTTGTGACCCCTCAAACCCTGTTCACGGGCCAGCAATTAATCTGGTTGCCGACCTGTGCCTCCACCAATTCGGAGGCCCAGGCGCTTATTGTCCAAAACCGGGCCAGCGACGGCTGCACCATTCTTACGGACTTTCAGACGGCCGGCCGGGGACAACGCGGTAACCAATGGGAAGGTGCCGCCGCCGAA
Organism: Hymenobacter sp.; assembly: GCA_043738185.1. Taxonomy (GTDB): domain Bacteria; phylum Bacteroidota; class Bacteroidia; order Cytophagales; family Hymenobacteraceae; genus Hymenobacter. Next base: position 412 of record JAYSZD010000780.1, read on the forward strand.
AACCTGATGCTCTCGGTGGTGTGGCAGCCCCGGTTTTTGGCCGCCGCCCAGCAGTTCCGGCTCAGCCAGGCCGTGGCCCTGGGCGTACACGACTGGGCCGCCGCTTTGCTAGGCTCCGGCCCTAATTTGAAGCTAAAATGGCCCAACGACCTGTACTACGGCAACCAAAAACTAGGGGGAATTCTGATTGAGAACAGCCTGAGCGGCACCACTATTCAGCACAGCATCATTGGCATTGGCCTGAATATCAACCAGCAGGCATTCGACAACGCCGCGGCTACTTCCTTCAGCCAGGTCACGGGGCGGCGCTATCTGCGCGAGGAGCTGGCTGCCCGCCTGCTAGAGAGCCTGGAGCGGCGCTACCTGCAGCTGCGCGCCAGGCAGGTGGGCCACCTGCGGCAGGACTACCTGCAAGCGCTGTACCGCTACCAGGAGGAGCATTTATTTTTAATTGAAGGCCGTCCGGTGAGCGGTCAGATTGTCGGGGTGGAAGAAGACGGCCGCTTGGCTGTGGCCGTTGGAAATGAACTGCGGCGGTTTGGACTGCAGGAAATCCGGCACCTGTAGCAACCCTTTCGGCCTTTTTGGCATCAGGGTGTTATCTTTAGATTCGGCGAAAGAATAATTCGAGAGGCAACTGATTCTCGGCTTGTTCCGGGTTGTTTTTGTCGGATACATACAACTTTTGCCATCTTCGCCGGTCTATCAACCTGAACCCGTTGCTGGTAGCTGCCATGGTGCTGGTGTGCACTGCAACCCGGCACGGTGCTTGTCTTTCCTCAGTGCAATCCCGCTTTTTTCTTTTTCACCTTTTTACTTCTACACATGAAACTCTTTACTCGCTTATCTCTCGCGCTGTCCCTGCTGGCAGTCTCGCTG
>JAYSZD010000781.1:0-8109 GCA_043738185.1 Hymenobacter sp.
GCGGGCCAAAAAAAAGTAACGCTGTGACCGAGTGCCTCGGGCGCAGCCGGGGCGGGATGAGCACCAAAATCCACGCCTGCGTCGAGTCGCTGGGCAACGCGGTGCGCCTGCTCGCCACCCCCGGCCAAGCCGGCGACAGTCCGCAAGCGCGGCCCCTGCTCGAAGGCTTGGCCCCGGGCCAAGTGGTGGCCGACACGGCCTACGACAGCGACGAAACCCGCGCCTACTGCGCTCAACGCGGCATTGAGGCCGTCATCCCCAGCCACCCCAACCGAACCCACCCCCTGCCCTTGGACGAGAATGCCTACCGCGACCGCAACAAAATCGAGCGCTTCTTCGGGCGCTTGAAGCAGTACCGCCGCCTAGCCACCCGCTACGAGAAAACCGTCGTTTCCTTCCTCGCGTTCTGGCATATCGGGGCAGCACTTGATTGGCTTAGATGAATAGCTGATTTCTTATTGTCCTCACGCCCTAGCCAGGTGATTTTCAATCTCGGATTTCTGCTCTTCGACAGCCGCCGCGGCTGATGCTTCGGTAAGCGGCGGAAAAAGGGACAAGCACGCGGGCGGGCGGAACAGAGGCTTTGTCATGCAACTTTGCATTTCTAATCCTTCCCGTCTTGCTTCGCTTTTTCAAAAGCTCTTTTCCCGCGCAGCTCCTGGCCCTGGTGCTGCTGATGCTGGCCCTGCGGCTGCCGCTACTCTGGCTGGGCCTGCCCGTGACGGCTGCCGAGCTGCGGGCGCTGCTGGTAGGCGAGCGGCTGCACGCCGGCGCGCTGCCCTACCGCGACCTTTTTGATGGTACCGCGCCGCTGGCCGCCGTTATTTTTGCCGCCCTCGATGCCGTGGTAGCGCGTCCGGTATGGCTCTACCGGGTGTTCGCATTAACGTTGCTGGGAGTGCAGGCCCTGCGCTTAAATCTGGTTTTCAACCGCTACGACGTGCATCCCGAGCGTGGCTATGTGGCCGCGCTCACTTACCTGCTGGTGGGCAGCATCAGCACCGACCTGGATACTTTGTCGCCGCTGCTGTTGGGGCATACATTCATCGTGTTTGCCCTGAGTGCCTTGCTGCCCACGGCCCGCGAAGATTATGACAACCGCCGCCTGTTTCGGGCTGGGTCGTTGATTGGCGTGGGCGCGCTGTGCTACCTACCGCTGAGCTTGTTTGTGCTAGTCGGGCTGTTTGCCGTGGTCATCTTCGCGGCCAATTCCTTTCGTAGCTCCCTGCTGCTGCTATGTGGGTTTTTCTTTCCGTATGCGCTGCTGGCCACCTTTTTCTTCTATACCGGGGCCCTGTCGGGCTTCATACAGTTTCATTTGCAGCCGGGCCTTACCGACTTGATTGCCAGCGGCCTGCCGGCGGGCTTGCAGCTGCGGCTGTTGGTAGTGCCTGGCTTGGTGCTACTGCTGGGCCTGCTAAGGTCTTTGAGCACGTCGCTGGGGTTGGTTTTTCAGGTGAAATTCCGGCAAATGATGCTGGTGTGGCTAGCCGTGGCCAGCGCCACGGCCGCCGTAGAGCAAGGCGCGGCGCCGGGCGTACTGGTGCTCACGCTGCCGCCACTGGCGTATTTCAGCCTGTTTCTGTGGCAGCGCTACCAGCACGCCTGGGTGCTGGAGTTGGGCCTGCTGCTGATTCTGAACGCGGCGGTGGTGCTGCGCTACCGGGCTCACGTGCCGCGCCTCGAAGCCCTGCTGCGCATGCCCGCCGAAAGCCGTTTCGGCCTGCAGCCCGACCCGCGCTATGCCGCCCTGCGCAATCAGACCCTGCTCATCCTGGGCCAGGATGACCGGGCGTATTTTAATAACCGCCCCACCACGCCCTACCTGGACTGGGCGCTTTCCCAGGTCGATTTCGGCCATCTGGACGAATACGCGGCCTTGGTGCGGATAAGTCAGCGCGTGGGCCCCACGCCTCCGGCTTATCTGCTCGACCAGGTAGCCATCATGCCGCGCCTCCAGCTGCTGCTACCCAGCATATTCGCGTCGTATCAACCCACGGGTACGCCCGGCCTCTACCGTCGGCAGGAGAAGAAATAGGGCTGAATTCATACCCAGCACCACGTTTTGGTGTGCTGGTTGGTGGGCAGGTTGCGCAGGAAAACGGTCACTGGCTCCAAATCAGCCAGTAGCGAGGTGAGCACCAGGCTGCGGCCGTCGGCCAGATGCAGGCGTAGATAATCGTACCGGGCCCAGAAGGTGCGGCGTGCACGGCACGTCACCCGTTCCACCTGTACCAGGTCGCGGCGCTGAAACGCCACGCGTTGGCCGGCCTCGTACACCTCAAACTGGTTATCATCGGGATTGAAAATCAGCACCGTGGCGTGGTTCAGCGTCCAATAGCGCAGAAACAGCAGCAGCGCCGGCCCGCTCAGCACCAGTGTGAACAGGAAGAAGCCGATGGCCAGCAGCCATTCATACATCGTGGTGTGGACGCCGCCCAGCAACACGGCCGGCAGCACGCTCAACCCCGCCCCGAAGGCCAGCAACGGCCAGAACAACAGGCGCATCTGCCGGGCCGCAGTGAGCTGATAGACGGCGGTTCGTTTCGAGAAAAGCCCCGTTAGCCAGCGCATGGCGCCCAGCACCACCAGCAATACCACCGCTATTTCCAGCAACGGCTTCAGAAAAGCAAATTTCATCTAGGTAAAGCGCCTAGGCTACGCTTTCACCTGCACCCAGGCTTCGCCTTCGGCGCGGGCCCGTAGGTGGCCAAAGCTTTCCAGCGCCAGCCCGTGCTTGGCAAACACCTCCAGCACTGCCTCGCGGCCCTCGGGCGCCACGCACACCAGCAAGCCGCCGGAGGTTTGTGGGTCGCACAGCCACGCCCGCTGCTCATCGCCGATGGGGCCCACTTTATGGCCGTAGCTGGCCCAGTTGCGCCCGGTGCCGCCGGGCACGCTGCCCTGCTTCAGGTAGTCGTCGGCCGCCGCAATGCGGGGCACCTTCGAAAACTCGATTTCCGCCGTCAGGCCGCTGCCTTCGCACACTTCTGAGAGGTGCCCCAGCAGGCCAAAACCCGTCACGTCGGTCAGGGCCGTTACCGCGTCCAGCTTGCTCAGCTCTGCCCCAATCTTGTTGAGCTGCATCATCTGAGCCGGCGCTATGGCTGCGTCTTGCTCCCGCAAAATGCCTTTTTTCTGGGCTGTGGTCAGAATGCCCACGCCCAGCGGCTTGGTCAGAAACAGCTCCGAGCCGGCCGTGGCCGTGTCGTTCTGCTTCAGGTCCTCGATGTTTACCATGCCCGTCACGGCCAAGCCAAAAATGGGCTCCGGCGAGTCGATGCTGTGCCCGCCGGCCAGCGGAATGCCGGCCTCGGCGCAAATGCTGCGGGCGCCTTCCAGCACGCGGGCGGCCACTTCGGGCGGCAGCTTGTCCACGGGCCAGCCCAGCACGGCAATGGCCATCAGCGGCCGCCCGCCCATCGCATACACGTCCGAAATAGCATTGGCCGAGGCAATGCGGCCAAAGTCGTAGGCATCGTCCACGATGGGCATGAAAAAATCAGTGGTCGAAATCACCGCCTGGCCCCCGCCGATGTCGTACACGGCCGCATCGTCGCGGCTGGCGTTGCCCACCAGCAGGTTGGGGTATTGGGGCTGCGCAATGGTGGTGTGCAGCATCTGGTCGAGCACGGCGGGCGCAATTTTGCAGCCGCAGCCCGCGCCGTGGCTGTATTGAGTGAGTTTGTATTCCGTAGTAGGGGTCATCATCGAAGAGAGAAGAAGGGCTAAGCCGCTGGTTGCAGACTACAAAAGTCCACAAAGAGTTTTGTAGTCGCCGGGTTGGGCGCCTGAGTTCGCCCAAAAGGCAAAGAGAGGAACCCCAACCGGGCAAAACTGCAGCGGCGTTGGTTCCTCTCCCTAATCAAAAAGGCAAGAGTCGTATTTACGAGGCCTTGCTGGTCACCATCACGGGCACTTCTACGTTTTCCCAGCGCAGCACTAGGCCCTTGGGCGTCACTTCATATACCAGCCGCTCGGCCATGGCAGCGGGTTTGCGGGGCGTCACCAGCACGCGCAGGGCGTCCAGCTTCTGGTCGTATTTGTAGGCGCCCCACTGGTTCGGCTCTTTGTTAAAAATAACCGTCCACTGCTTTGCGGCAGTCGGAATCACGAAGAAGCTGTACTTGCCGGCGGGCAGCGCCTTGCCTTCCACCAGCACCGGCTTGCTAAATTCCACCGTGGTGGCCTCGTTGGCCCCGGCGCGCCACACTTTATCAAACGGCTCCAGCCCGCCAAAAATCTTGCGGCCTTTCACCGCCGGGCTGCTGTAATTCACCGTCACGTCGGCGCTGCCAATCTTGCCGCTGGCCGTGGCTGCGGGGCTGGGCTTGGTCTGCATAAGTGCCCGCGACTGCGGCGCCGGCATCGGCTTTTCCGGTGTTGCGGGAGTGGCTTGGGCATAAGCAGCACTGCCCGTGAGCACAGCGGCCATGCCAACAATGGTCTGCCGAATGATTTGGTGGGTCTTCATGGAATTTGCTTTGGTACGTGAGTGAGAATTTGAGACGAAGCCAGTTATCTGCGCCCTGAAACTCAGCAGGCGGGCTCGGGGTTTCAAAGGCAGGAATCTACAGCTGAAGTTGCTTCTCCGGAATCACCGCTTCGGGTGCTTATCAAACCCGTCAGCGTTGGCAGCGGCCCACACCAATAGGCTCGTATTGCATTCCGCCGCCCCTTGTCGTATCTTTGCACCCGAAGTTGGTATTCGCTTTAGCAAAGAGGGGACGCGCAGTCCCCTCTTTTTTTGCCCGCTTTTTTCCTTAGCTATGCATTTCGACCGTACCCTATTGCTGGAGATGCTCCAGGACGCCATCGGCGAAGAGGAGTTGTTCATCGTGGGCCTCACCCTCTCCGATTCGGTGCTGCCGAAGGTGACCGTCACCCTCGACGGCCCCGAAGGCTTGGCCATTCAGGCGTGCGCCACCATCAGCCGCCGCTTGGCCCGCCGCATCGACGAGCACTACGGCGAGGATTCCGCCTACTCCCTGGAAGTCACCAGCCCCGGTGCCGACCAGCCCCTCACCGACCCGCGCCAGTACACCCGCCACATCGGCCGCTCGCTGGCCCTGAAGCTGGCCGATGGCACCGAGAAAACCGGTGTCCTCACTGCTGCTACCCAGGAGGGCGTGGAAATTGAGGAAGTCATCAAACAGAAAACCAAGAAAACCACCCTCCCCGCTGCCTTCTATCCCTTCGCGGACATTCAGGAAGCCAAGGTGGTTATCTCCTTTAAGTAATCGCTGATTTACACTGATTAACCGTGATTTCGCTGATGCCGTTCTGAATGAGCAAGGTGGACAAACGGCGGTTGAAATCGACGGGCTGCAAAAGAGACAAAAAATCAAATAAAAAATCAACGAAATCAGCTTAATCAGCGTCAATCAGCGATTTATGAATAGCCACGAACTAATCGAATCCTTCGGCGAATTTGCCCGGAGCAAAAACATTGACCGCCCCACGATGATGAGCATCCTGGACGACGTGTTTCGCACGATGATTCGCAAAAAGTACGACCAGGACGAAAACTTCGACGTTATTATCAACCCCGATAACGGCGACCTGGAAATCTGGCGCAACCGCGAAATCGTGGACGACAACTCGGAGGACATCTGGGACCACGACAAAATTACCCTCACCGACGCGCAGAAAATCGAGCCCGACTTTGAAGTTGGCGAGTCGGTGGCCGAAGGCGTGAAGCTGGAGGATTTTGGCCGTCGCGCCGTGCTCATGGCCCGCCAAACGCTCATTCAGCGCGTGAAGGACCTGGAGCGCGACAACCTCTACCAGAAATACAAGGACCAGGTAGGCGAAATCGTGACCGGCGAAGTCTATCAGGTGTGGAGCCGCGAGGCCCTTATCATGGACAAGGACGACAACGAGCTGGTGATGCCCAAGGGCGAGCAAATTCCCAAGGACCGTTTCCGCAAAGGCGACACCGTGCGCGCCGTGGTGCACCGCGTGGAGGTGATTAACGGCACGCCGAAAATCATCCTTTCCCGCGCTGCCCCGGCCTTCCTGGAGCGGTTGTTCGAGTTGGAAGTACCCGAGATTTACGACGGCCTCATCGTTATCAAGAACGTGGTGCGCGAGCCCGGCGAGCGTGCCAAAGTAGCCGTAGAAAGCTACGACGAGCGAATTGACCCCGTGGGCGCCTGCGTGGGCATGAAGGGCAGCCGCATTCACCCCGTGGTGCGCGAGTTGGAAAACGAGAACATCGACATCATCAATTACACCGATAACTTAGAACTCTATATTGCGCGGGCACTATCGCCGGCCAAAGTTGGTTCTATGAAGATAAACCAGGAGAGCGGCCGGGTTTCGGTGTTCATGAAGCCCGACCAGGTGAGCCTGGCCATTGGCCGCGGCGGCGCCAACATTAAACTGGCCAGCCGGTTGGTGGGCATGGAAATCGACGTGTTCCGCGAAGCCATTGACTACGAGGAGGACATTTCCCTGGACGAGTTCCAGGACGAAATCGAGCCTTGGGTACTGGCCGAGCTGAAAAAAATTGGTCTGGACACCGGCCGTGCCGTACTGGCTGTAAAAAAAGACGACATCGTGCGCCGCACGGAGCTGGAAGAAGAAATGGTGGACGATGTGTACCGCATTATCCGTCAGGAATTTGCCGACGACGAAGACCTCGACGAAAGCTCGCTGGATGCGGCTAAAAAGCGCGCCGCCGGAGATGCTGCCCCCGAGGCAAAAAATGACGAAAAAGGCGAGGAAGCGGCCGTTATGCATGCTTCCGAAGCTGAAACTACCTCCGAACAAACCCCTCTGGAGGCTGAAATGACCGAAGAACCCAAGGCAGCTACTGAGGACGCGGGCGCAAGCTCTCCCGCCGAGCCAGCCCAATGACGGCCGCGCGGCCGGTACGGCAAGGGTAATAAATCGTGCCAGTTGGCGCGGTTTACGCCCTGCTGGCAAGATTTAATGTAATACCTTTGCACTTAGAAGCGTATCGTACGCGAGTAACAGATAGAATGGCGGAAGCAACCCCGAAACGGCTACAACAGGCGGCCAAAGACCTGAATATTGGAATGGACAGGGTGGTCGAAGCCCTGGCCAAGAAAGGTATACAAGTAGAGAACAAGCCGACCACGAAGCTCACTGGTGAGCAAGTGGCCTCGCTTGAGAAGGAGTTTGCGGCCTATGCCCACGACCGGCAGGAGGCTCAAAAGGTCATTCAGGACAAGCGCCAGAGTGACCTTGACGCGGCTCCCAAACCTGCTGCCCCGGCTCCGCGCCCGGTGCCGGCGGCTGTGCCGGCTCCCAAGTCGGCTGTGCCTGTGGCCCCCGTGGTGGCAACGCCCGCGCCTGCTCCAACTCCAGTGGCTCCGGCTGCCCCCGTGGCCGCCGCACCAGCTCCTGCCCCTGTTCCCATTGCGCCAGCTGCACCGGGCCTCAAGGTATTGGGTAAAATCGAGTTGGATAGCCGTGGTCGTGTAGTGGCACCCAAGCCCAAGCTTGCGGAAACGCCGTTGGCCGTGCCAGCTCCTGCTCCCGCCGCCCCGGCCGCGCCAGCATCGGCCGCGCCTGTTCCGGTTGCGCCTGCACCTGTACCCGCTCCCAAAGCGGAGGCACCCGCAGCTCCCGCCCCGGCTCCTGTGCCAGCTGCTCCGGTAGTTCCGCCAGTGGCAAAAGCTGAAGCAGCACCTGCTGCCCCGGTAGCTACCCCCGCCCCGGCCGCACCGGCCCCGGTTGCACAAGCTCCCGTTGCGCCGGCTGCTGCTGCCCCCCAGGCTCCCGTCGAGGCTAGTGCTCCCGAAGACACCAGCACCATTGTAGCCAAGTCGGATACGCTGAAGGGCCTCACGGTGCTCGGCAAAATCGACCTTTCTTCGATTAACAACGACCGTCGTGGTCCGGGTGGCCGTGGCCCTCGTCCCATTGCATCGTCGGATGTGAGCAAGCGTGGTTTGCCGGCTGGTCCCGGTCAGAAGAAGCGCACGCGCTTGCCTGGCCCTCCCGGCAGCACTACCTCGCCTCCCAGCCCCGGCTACCAGGGCAACCGCCCGGCGGGTGCTCCCGGCCAGGGTGGCGGCTACCAGGGCAACCGCCCCGGTGGCGGCCCCGGCCAGCGCCCCGGCGGTCCCGGTCAGCGTC
>JAYSZD010000782.1:0-3154 GCA_043738185.1 Hymenobacter sp.
GGCAGGGCGGCCCAATTGCTACTATCGGCATAATTGGGCGCAGGACTGGGCGTGTAGTGGCTGAAATTGTGCGGGGGCTTGAGGAGCTTGAGGCAGCTGCTGAGTGGCAATGCTACCAACGCGGTCCAGCCGATTAACCTCACCCCCCAACTCTGGCCGGGCACAACGGCCCTGCTGCGGAGTTGGGAAGCCTGATGATTTTTAATAGAATCCTTCATGTAATTAACTGATGTTACGCAGTTCAGGCGCAAACCTCACCCCCTTGCCCCCTCTCCTTGGGGAGAGGGGGGACTATTTTCTAGCCTTAAATTCCAGAAGCCAGATTTTTATAACCAGAGCCAATTCCCCATCTTCCCAGGAGAGGGAAGTTGGCGTCTGGGCTGCGCAATTTCATGTGATTAATAAATGTGCTCACGCACCAGCATCAGGCTTCCTCTTCAACCGATGGCCAGTGGAGCAGGTGCTTTGGCTCGCCGGCCTCGTCGTATAACAGGCTCAGGGGCTCAGCGGGTTTGGCTACTACATCGGCCAAGGTGATGTTCCAGCGCTGCCACATTTCGGCCAGGGTTTGGGTATAAGCAGCGTTTTCCCAAGGGTTGAAAATGGCACCCGTCACATCGTCGATGAGGGCGTCAAACACAAGGGTGGTGTCGCCGGGGCGGGGGTGGCGCGGGTAGATGTCGGGCACGACGTGCAACAGGTGAGCGGCGTAATACACGCGGGCCTTGAACTCGGCAACCTGCACCGGATGCAGCGGGCGCCGGGCATCGGCATACACTTTCCCCATGGCCTGGCCAATCAGGCCAATATCGACCAGACAAGCCACCAGCACGGTTTTATCGAGTTTGATACTAAAAACGAGGGTGTTCAGGTCGTCGTCGTATTCGAACGGCGTAACATCCTCAGCTGAATCGGTTTCGAGCACAAAAACGGAGCCGGGCACGAAATCGGCGTATTCGGTGGGCACGCGCAGCCCTTGCAGCAGCTGAAAAAACGCCTGGAAGCGCCGCACCAGTGCCGCGTTTTCAGCCAACGGATACTTGGGTTTTATCAGGGGCTCGAATTCGTTCAGCAGCTCCGTGATGAAGATGCCGTAGAACATTTTCCCCATCCACAGATACAAGGCGTCATCGCCGAGGGCGCGCAGAGCCGCCGGGCCTTGGGCAGCGGCGGCCTCCACCCTACTCTCCAGCTCAGCAATGCGCTGGCGCACGGCGGCGCTGGCCGGCAGCCGCAAGTCGCGAAACTGCACGGTGCGCTGGTCGAGGAGTTGCATGGGGCGCTCGGCCAGGTGGTAGCGGGCCTGGAGCCAGTCGGCGAAAATGGGAACGGTGTCGGCGGGCCCAACGGGCTGACCGCTGAGAAAACAGGTTTCGGGGCCGAACCGCATGCCATCGAACGGGTCGTAAGGAAGGAGGTCGGCGGGGGTGAGCTGGGACATAGAAAAAGAGCGCGAACTTCGTGGCCCGCACCTGCGCCCCCGTGGAACAAGCCAGACGGATGGGATGGTGCGGGCCACAAAGTTCGCGCTATGGCAGTTAGTGAACCCGGCCCGGCCGCATCTAGCGCGAAAGCGACGACCCGGCCCGGATGAGCAGCTTGCTCAGGTTGGTGAGCGGCGCGCTGTATTCGCCGCCAGCATCCTCGGCAACTTTAGCGGTTTCGGCACCCAGAGTAGCCAGGACTTCGGCAATGTCGTGCGCCGGGCTTTTGGCATCGCCCAGTAATTCGTTGAGCTGCTGGAGGCCCTGCTTGATTTTGGCCAAGCCCGCCCGGTCCGTGGAGGCCAGTACGGCGGTCCAGCGCTCAAGCTCAACGCGGCCTTGAGGGCCGGCATTGGTGGGTGTGCTGGCCGAAAGAAACGTGAGGGTATCGTCGAGCAGAGCGGTATTCTGCTGGTCGGTCACGGCCATGGGCACTTCGTGCGTGATGGGCGGTTGCGGTGTAGCGGAGGTGGAATCCATGGAAAAGGGGGCAATAAGTTACAAGAGAACTATACTAGCGTGACGAATAAAAGTTGACCCAGCCGCTACCAAACCCCGTACGTCATCGCTCACAAACGGACGGCTGGGTTACCTTTCGGCCTCGCGTTTTATTAAATAACATCCTGTTACCTCAACCCCTTTTCCACATGAAATCGACGCTGAAAACCTTATTCGTCGCGCTCGCCGTGGCCCTGGCTGCCACCGCCTGCACCGAAACCGAGCAGCGCGCCGCCGACAACGCGGCGGACAACACCGAAGCAGCCGCCGATGCCGCCGGCGACCGCGCCGAAGCCAACCTTGACCGGGCCGAGGAAAAGCTGGAAGCCGCCGGCAAAAAATTCGAATCAAAGATGAACGCAGCCGGCGAAAAAATGGAGGCCGCCGGCCAGAAGCTCGAATCGAAAATGGACGTGGCGGGCGAAAAACTCGAATCGAAAATGGACCAGACCGGCAACAAGATGAATGCCGCCGGCCAAAAGCTTGAATCAAAGATGGAAGCCATGGGCCGGGCAGCCGAACGCTCTGCCACCCAGACCAAAGAAAACATTAAAGACGCCAACCGCGAGTAGCAGCCCGCCAGAAGGACATCCCAAAAAGCCCGTTTGCAGCGCAAAAACGGGCTTTTTTGGGCTAATACTAGAGTTCGGCCACCTCTAGCAACACTTCGTAGTAGGGCCGGCCGAGCAGGCGCGCGCGCAACCAGGAATAGAAGCTCATGGCCTGCAAATCTTCGCGTTCCGATGGCAGAAAGGCGGGAAATTCCGCTACCCGCTCGGCAAAAACCGGCCGCTGGACCAAGGTTGGGTCGTTGATGAGGTCGCGCACCAGGCCCAGATACTTGAGCACGAAATGGTAAGGACCGCCGGCCAGCGCGGCGTCCAGCGTAGCGGGCGCTTCCAGCTCCGCAAGTCCACCGGGAAACTGTTCCAACAACCGGCGCTCGATGGCCTTGATGCGCCCAAGGGCAATGTCCTCGTGCCCTAGCTCCAGCTGAATGAGCATCTCGCCCAGGTTTTTTTTCAGCAGCCATTCCAGGCCGAGCTGTTCTTCGAGCCAGTGGTCGGTGCGGCCCAGCCGGAGCATGGTATAGTTGGCCTTGCTGAAATTGCCCTCGACAAAATAGTGGAATACCAACTGCAGGCGGGCCGTCAGCTCCTCCATCATGGGCA